>JAAYLC010000195.1 GCA_012522045.1 Bacteroidota bacterium | reverse complement strand
TATTTTTCTAAAAAAGCATCTGCTAAAACAAAAACAGAAAATGCTGATTCAGTTGCTGAACCGGAGCATGTCAATCGAGAAAAAGAAACAGCTAATAAAGAAGAAAAAGCAGTTGAGATTAAACCAGCCGAAACGAAACCGACCAATAATGTTTCCGATTTAAACTTAAAAATCTCATCCTTAGAAAATCGAAAAAAACGAACTTCAGCACTTTCCCTTAGAAATGCGCGAAAAAGAAATGAGGTTGGTCTGATAGAAGAAGAGGATAAAGACACCAAAAACCTTCCTGCTTCTGCGTTTACACAAGAACAGTTGGTAAAATACTGGAATAAATTTGCTGCTATGATGGAGAAAAAAGGGCGCTTTAATTTATGGTCACATTTGACGATGCAAGAACCGAAAGCAGAAGGAGCCTTAATCCATCTTGAATTTCCAAACAATACAATCAAAACAGAACTCGAACAAGAAAAACACGAATTGCTTCATTTTCTAAGAGAAAAATTAAATAATTATACGGTTGATTTATCAATTACCGTAAATGAAGAAATGAAACAAACAGTTCCGTATTCGGAAAAAGATAAATATGAATACCTGAAAGAAAAAAATCCTGCAATCGAGAAATTGCGTAAGGCACTGGATTTAGATTTTTAATTTAAAAACATAAAAAATGCTTGGCTTAAAATTACCGACAGACCCGCGTTGGGTGAATATTGTAGAAATGAATTTGGAAGAAATTCTCACCGATCATGCGTGGTGTGAACAAAAAGCAGCTTCGACTGCCATTTCATTAATCGTAAATTATCCGGAATATACCGATTTGGTTCAAGAAATGACTGCGCTTGCAAAAGAAGAAATGGCGCATTTTAAAATGGTGCATGATAAAATTGTTGCGCGTGGTTGGGTATTGGGGCAAGATCGGCGAGATATGTACGTCCGGGAATTGATGAAATTTTTCCCGAAAGGAGGAAGCCGAAAAGACAATTTAATTCATCGTTTGCTTTATGCCGCACTTATAGAAGCAAGAAGTTGCGAACGATTCAGATTGCTCAGTGAAGAATTGGAAGATGAAGAATTAGCAAATTTTTATCGTAAACTGATGATTAGCGAAGCGAACCACTATACGATGTTTTTATCGTTCGCCCGACAATACGGAAATCGTGAAGAAGTTGACAAGAAATGGAATGATTTGCTTGTTTATGAAGCAGAAATCATGAAAAATCTCGGTAAAGACGCTACCGTTCACGGGTAAGATATTTTTGTTTTATTATTTATTTATGTTTTCCTTTTTTCGATATGCCCAATAAAATACTTGTGGCAAAACGGTAAGCGACAAAACCATACATATCAAAAGACCGCCAACAATCATAATGGCTAATGGCTTCTGAACTTCAGATCCCATTCCGGTTGACAAAGCTGCCGGCAATAAGCCTAAGGAACCCATTAATGCAATCATAATTATCGGTCTGATTCGGTCATGAACTCCTTTTCTAATAGCTTCTTTTAAGTTCATTTTACGCAGGTTATCCCGCATAACGGCAATTAAAATAATACTGTTAATCGTGTTTACTCCGAAAAGAATGATAAACCCGATTCCGGCTGAAATTCCGAATACCGTACCGGTTAACCACAACGATATAAATCCGCCGATAAACGCATAAGGAATAGTGCTGGCAGCAATAAGTGTGTCTTTTATAGTTCCAAAATTGAAATAAAGCAAAAATAAAATTAATAGTAAAACTGCAGGAACAATGACAGCCAATTGTGCTGTAGCGCGTTCTTTGCTTTCAAACTCTCCCGCCCATACGATTTTGTTTTCTTCGGGAATATCGGTTTCGTTTTCTACTTTGGTTTTGGCTTCTGCAATGGCGCTTCCCAAATCTCTGCCTTCTACACTGAAACCAACGGCAATGTACCTGCTGCTTCCTTCACGGTAAATAAATGTCGGTCCGGTGATATAACTGATAGTTGCAATTTCTTTTAAAGGGATTTTAACTCCCGAAGCAGTAGGAATTAAAATGTTACCGATTTTTTTGTCGTCGTCTCTGTATTCTTTTTTAAAACGAATACGTACATCAAACATACGGTCGTCTTCATAAAACGTGGTTGCTGCGCGTCCGCCGATTGCCATTTCAACAACTGCTTGTGCATTTGCCATATCCACTCCGTAGCGTGCCATTTTGTGGTCGTGCAACTGAATACGAAGTTCCGGAAGTCCAATATTCCGATAAACATTCAAATCTTCAATACCGTCAACACGACCGAGAACGTCGGCAACTTGGTCGGCATAATCTTCAAGTTGGAATAAATCATTACCAAAAATTTTAACGACCAATGAACTTTTTACTCCGGCTACATATTCTTCAACATTGTCTTGAATCGGTTGACTGAAACCGAAAACCACGCCGGGATAAGTTTGTAATTTTGTCCGCATTGCTTCGGTTAAATCGTCTTTAGACCACTTTCTTTTCCATTCTTTTTCCGGATGCAATTGAATATGGAATTCAATATTGAAAAATCCGGTAGGATCAGTGCCGTCATTGGGACGCCCGACTTGGTTTAAAACAAACTTTACTTCTTCAAAACTGCGAATCTTGGTTTTCATTTCTTCGGCCAAACGTGTAGATTCTTTTAAGTTTACACTATTTGGAAGGGTAGCTCGTACATACAACGCACCTTCGTTAAGTTTTGGAATGAATTCCGATCCGTAGTTCATAAAACCGATTCCGCAAACTGACAGCAAAATCAAAAAACCTGCAATAATAGATTTTTTATGAGCCGAACTCCACAAAAACAATTTGTACATACCGGTTTTAAAATTTCGGGAAATAAAATTCTCCCTTTCCACGATATTTTTTCGAAGCAATATTCTACATAAAGCAGGTACGTACGTAAAACTTAAAATCAAGGAGCCTAACAATGCATAACCCAATGTAAATGCTAAAGGAGAGAACATTTTGCCTTCAACTTTCTGAAATGAAAAAATTGGGATTAATGCTACGATGAGAATAATTTGTGCAAAAAAGATATATCCTGCTACGCTTCCGGCACTTTTTTTAATTAATCCGGATTTAGACATTTTGTTGAATACGGGCATGCCCAATTTTTTGGCGCTTTTTTCCATTGCCACAAATACGCTTTCGACGATTACCAGAGTTCCTTTTAATAACAATCCGAAATCAATAGCGCCCATCGAGATTAAATTGGCAGGCAATCCTTGGATGCGTAACATGATGATAGCAAATAAAAACCAAAGCGGAATCACGGAAGCTACGATTAAAGTTGTTCGCCAATCGTATAAAAATATAAATACGATAATAGAAACAAGAAGAATGCCTTCTACCAAATTTTTTGCTACAGTGTTTACAGTTGCATTTACCAATTCGGTTCGGTCTATAAAAGGTTCGATTTTTACATCATCGGGAAGGATTCTCTTGTTTAATTCGTCAATTTTTTCTTTGAGTCTCGGAATAACATCTCCGGGATTTTCACCGCGAAGCATGATGACGATTCCTTGTACCAAATCACTTTCGTCTTGCAAACCTACTTGCCCCAATCTGGGCTTGGCCGATACTTCGACTTTGGCAACGTGTTTGACTAAAATGGGAGTGTGCCCTCGAACCTCAATTAAAATGTTTTCGATGTCTTCGGTACTTTCCAAAAGTCCGACTCCTCTTACCACATAAGCTTGCGCTCCTTTTTCTATGATATCTCCGCCTACGTTGATGTTGCTTTTTGAAACAGCTTCATAAACATCCAAAGGCGATAAGTCGTAATTTGCTAACTCTGTCGGATTTATTTTGATTTCATAAGTTTTTTCTTCTCCACCGAAACTTACAATATCTGCTACTCCGGGAACGGCAACCAATTCTCTTTCAATTACCCAATCGTGGATGGCAGTAACTTCTTTAATAGGCTTCGAACTTCTGATGACGTAACGAAAAATTTCACCTGTTGCTCCATAAGGTGGTTCTATGCTTGCTTCGGCTCTTTCCGGCAAATCGATTCCTTGAAGTCTGTTGGAAGCGTATTGTTGGGCATAAAAATCATCTACATCATCGTCGAAAATAACGGTGACGACCGATAAACCAAAAAGTGAAATGGAACGAACCTCCGATTTTTTTGGGATGGTATTCATCTCTTTCATAATCGGAAGCGTTATAAATTTTTCAATTTCCTCGGCACTTCTTCCGGACCATTGGGTAATGATTCTTGCACGCGTATTTGTTACGTCAGGAAATGCTTCAATGGGAGTGTTTTTCAGACTAAATAAACCAAAAACAACTAATAATCCGGTTAGGAAAAATATAATAATGGAGTTTTTTATGGAAAAAGCTACAATGTTTTGTACAAACTTCTGCATAATACTATTAGCTGTTAATCGTGATTTTTAGATTTATTCTTTATAGAATTTTATTATGACACTTAAAAAACAATCAAATCTGATTGTCGGTCACAAACATTTTTTTGGTTTTCAAACTGCTTAATTCTTCGAATATCAGTAATTGGTTCTGAGTGATGATTTTTTCGTTTTCGTGCAATCCATTTTCTATATAAGTCGTTCCGTTGTTTTCGGTCAAAATTTTAACTTCTCGAGTTTCAATTAGGCAGTCGCCGTCATAAACCAAGACATGATTTTTATTGTTAAAAAAAATTATAGATGAGGTAGGTATTGCAACTTGCTCATTGCTGGTAGTTTTTGCAACGCTGATATCAGCCAACATTCCCGGTTTTAGTTTTAAATCCTCATTGTCTAATACAATTCGAGCTTTTACAACACGAGCTTCCGGATCTAAAATTTGGGAAACCACTTCTATTTTGCCGTGGAAAACTTCATCAGGATAAGAAAGTGTCTTTATTTCCGCTTCCATTCCTGAATGTATGTAAGCGATTTCCGTAGCATAAATATTGACCATAGCCCAAACCGTACTCAAGTCTGTAATGGAGAAAAGTGCTTCTCCACCTTCGGTAACCGTCGTCCCTGAGGTTATGTTTTTGGCTGTAATAATTCCCGAAGCAGGGGCTTTTATTTGAAACACATTCTTCGTCGGATGTGCACTGAAAAATTGTAAGTTTGATTCAATTCGCGCCTTTTCTGATTGTAAAACTTGCAAATTGTTTTGTGCTTCAACGACTTCTTTTTGTGAAGCAATCCCGTCTTCAAATAATTGCTCTGTGGATTTTACTGCTACTTGCGCTACTTCTAACTGTGCTTGTAATGTCTGTAATGAAGCTTGCAAAGAGCTTAACTCCGTACTTTGCATTTCTGCTAAAACTTGACCTTTGGCTACGTAATCTCCTAATGAAAAAAATGTTCTGGAAATGATTCCGTCCACTAAACTTATAAAGTGAACAACTTGGTCTGAATTGGATTCGATGTTTCCGGTAAGATGGATTTTTTCGATAACCGGTTGTTTTTTGACAGAAACGATGGCTCCGCTATCTCTCATGTTTTCGTTCAGACAGAAAACTTCTTTTGTGATAGATTTTTCTTCTTCGGGCTGTTGGCAACCAACACTAATAAGTAAAATAACAATAAGAACAATGTGTGTTTTCATAGACTTTTTCATTGGATTATAACTCATAACCTAAAACATGATAGAATTCTTCTCTTTTGATTTCTATTTCCTTTTGGGCATCAAGAAGGATGATTTTATTGGTTAAATACGTATCTAAAAAATCGATATATTCCAGAAGACTCAGATTTTTTGAGCTAAAATTTTGGGTGTAATTTTCTAGTAGATCATCCAATTCTCTCTCATAGTTTTCATCAATTGAATGATAAAAATCCAATGCCTGCCGGAGTACTTGATATGATAGATAAACCTGATTTTGGATTTCCAGTTCAGTTTGTTCTCTTTCTATTTCGGCTTTTTCAATATTTATTTGAGCCTGAAGAATATTCCCTTTGTTTCTGTTGAAAATCGGCAGTTCAAATGACATTCCCACTCCTACAAAATCGAGCATTGTGCTTCCGTTGCGGTCGTATGTAATTCCAAATTCAACATCAGGAATTCTTAAGGCTTTTTCATATTTCAATTGATTTTCGGAATAAGTTTCTTCTAATAGCACTAATTGATAATCGGGGCGGTTTTCTTTAGCATTATCAAAAAGTTGAAGCAAGGAATGGTTTTCTAACTCAGGTATTTGGGTATTGAATTTTTCATCCGTAATAACTAATTGTATCGTTGGAGGAAAACGCATTAAAAGTCTCAACTCTTTCTGAATATCGTCGGTAAATCGGTCTAATTCTAAAATCTTTTTTTGAATTTGCAATTCTTCTGCTTTGAGTCTTGCGAATGTCGCTCTGGAAAGATGGCCCAATTGCATTTGATTTTCAAAAGCTCGAAGCAATGTAGAAAGATTGGTCAATAAATTTTGGTGAATGTCTTTAGACAGTTTGAGATATTGCAATTCTGTAAGAAGAAGCCGAAGTTCGAGCTTTAAATTTCTCAGTGTTTTTTCGAAAACCTGTTCACTTTTGGATACATCGATTTCTTCAAGTGCGATTCGTTTTTTTCGCTTCCCGGCAGTTTCTATAAGCTGATTGATTTCAAATGCAACCTGTTGATTTCTTCCAAAATTGTTAAAAAATGGAGGTGACGGTTCTACTGTATTGTTTTCCCATAAGTTGATTTCTCCGACAGAAAATTCAGGATTTGGCCATAAACGCGCTTGAATGACTTCGGCTTGCTGACTTTCAATTTCAAGTTTTTCTGATAGAAGTCGGAGGTTTTGTTCTAAGAAAATCGTTTCGGCTTCGACTTTGGAAAGCTCAATTATTTCTTGTGCACACAAATCCGTATAGTATAATAGCAATACACATAAAACAGCAGACCTAATCATATTCTAAGCTTTTTTTAGACCTGACAAATGTGTTCAAACCGACCTTAAAAATGACTTAAAGCCGTTAAAAATTGGCTTAAGAAATGAGGACCTTTTTAAGAATTTGAAATAAATGAACCTGAGCGATTATAGAAATTTAATTAAATCTTATTTCAAAAATATTTTCACTGTGATTCTTCGAGTGGTAGAAAATTTTCGCTTGATGGATATCAAAAATTCTTTGCGAAAGCACTAGTCCGATACCGAAACCTTTTCGGTTTTGAGCATTCTCACCTCTGAAAAAATGAGAAAACAAGTATTTTTCTTCTTCTTTCGACAGGGTTTTTCCGGTATTTGAAATGTAAATGATTAGTTTGTCGTCAATGCTTTTAAAAGTAATTTTAGCTTTCCGGTTATCGGCATAATGAACGGCATTTATCAGAAGGTTTTGAAAAGCTTGTTTCAATAGCGATTCGTTTGCATTGATTTGAAGAATGTTTTCATTGAATATTTCCGGTTTAAAATTGACTTTGTAATGAAAATTGGGATATAGCAAATTGATTTCCGTGATGCAGTCAAAAATTATTTCGTCGATTCGCACTTTGTTTTTATCAATATCCTGTCCGGCTTCAATTTTTGAAATATGTAATAAAATTTCAATAATGTTTCCTAACGATTTTGCTTTCCGAGTTTGTTGCTGCAGCTCCTTTTTAATTTTTTCCAAATCGTTTTCCTGTTGGAGTTTTTCCATTTCCGAAACCAAAACGGCTATGGGCGTTTTCAATTCGTGGGAAATGTGCTGTATGCTGTTTTTTTGAAATAAAAATGCTTCGTTGGTACGCCGGATTAACTTATTGAACTTTTCTGAAAGATTTTGTAATTCACGAGTAGTAGTACGGAGTTTCAGCTGTTTTTCCTTTTCTTCACTCAGGTCGTATGCCTCAATTTTTTCGGTCAATTCAGAAATTGGTTTTGAAATGATATTCGATAAATAAAGTGAAATCAACACAACGATAATCGTAATGGCGATAAAAATTCCAATCAATACTTTTTGAAGAAAATCCCGTTTTGAATATCCGAAATAATCATAAGCTTTACTGATGGCGTAATATCCGTTGTTGTGCTCCAAATACACACCGATGAGGTCGTAACCATCTTCTTTGGTCTCTATCCAAGTATTTGAAATGGAAAGATTGTGGAGAATTTCATCAGCCTTTTTAATATCCAAACTGTCAATACTTGAAAAAACGAGTTGCTTATGATGATCAAAAATCAGCATTTTTTCATCGTAAAAATCATGAATGTCTTGTTTGTCAAGCAATAGCGAAACTTCTGCGCTGATTCTTTCAAACTCTTCAATTAATCCGACGGTGTATTTTATTTTTGAAAATTGTTGTTGTTGGAATTCCTCTTCGCGATGTTCTGAAAACAAAATAAAAACGATTGTCAATGAGATAGCGGAAATAATGATAATCGTGGTTGAAAAATAGAAGAGTATTTTATTTCTAATTTTCATGGGTGGCGAAGCAGTTTTATATTGATTTTTATGTTTTCTATTTATTCGATTTTTAGATAATATCCATAACCTACTTTGGTTCGAATAAAGTTTCTGTCAAACGGTTTGTCGATTTTGTTTCTTAAAAAATTGATATACACTTCAATCGTGTTGGTATTGATATCGATAGAAGTGCCCCATATTTCTTTGACCAATTCTTTTTTTGAAATTATTTCCCCTATATTTTCAGAAAGCTTTATTAAAATCTGATATTCTCTGGGAGTCAGACTAATTTCTTTGTTTTGAAGCGTTACCCGTTTGTTGTTTAAGTTGATGGTAATATCGCCTACTTGAATAATTTCTCCGGTTGGATTACTTTTTTGATTTCGACTTCTTTTAATGAGTGAATTTACGCGCAACACAAGCTCTTTCATAAAAAAAGGTTTGGTTAGATAATCATCTGCGCCGCTGTCAAATCCTTTGATTTTATCCTCAAGTTCGTCAAAGGCAGTAAGCATCAATACCGGAGTTTGC
The DNA here is from genome assembly GCA_012522045.1 of Bacteroidota bacterium. Lineage (GTDB taxonomy): Bacteria > Bacteroidota > Bacteroidia > Flavobacteriales > Flavobacteriaceae > JAAYLC01. The sequence goes on along the minus strand of JAAYLC010000195.1, from coordinate 13,256 downwards.
GTATTGTATTTCCTGAATTCTTTACACAAATCATAACCGTTTTTTATAGGTAAATTAATGTCCATAATCACACAGTCAAAGCTTTCTTTTTTTAGAAAACGTTCGGCTAAAAGTCCATCAAAAGCACTTTCCACTCGAAAGTTTTCGGAAATGAGTGCATCAGAAATATTTTTGTTGAGTGTAGCTTCGTCCTCGACCACTAAAATTCTCATACTTGCAAAGTTAATGCTTTTAAATAATAGCTTAAAAAGTTATTCAGCAGCTTTGTAAATCGATAATATTCCGAAAATGGATTGGATTTTTGATTGGTGAAATAATACAAAAAAAGCCTGCCGAAAAACAGCAGGCTTTTAAAAAAGATGTGGTACCTCCAGGAATCGAACCAGGGACACACGGATTTTCAGTCCGTTGCTCTACCAACTGAGCTAAGGTACCGACATTGAGACGGCAAATATAAAGCAATTTTACTTTTTGCAAAATAATATCTGATAAAAATCAAACGTGCTGAATGTAAATCTGGTTTTTTGATTTTTAATCAATTCAAAATCAAGTTGTAGATTTAACCATCTCCTGAAAAGAAATTATCGTGTGATATCCTTTTTTTCTAAAATACGCTTTATTTTCCTCATTTCCGGTTGCCAAAACGAAATCTCCGCCCCAACCTCCAAGGCTTTTTACAATTCCGGAATAATCGGGAAACAACAAGTTTTTAATTGTTGGTGTTTTTAATATTGAGCTGATGTGTTTCTCGTGTAAAGTCAGAAGTTTTTCAAATTCGTCTAAAGTTAAACAATGAATTAAAGCTTCTGTTATTTCGGAAATTTTCTCAATTACTTTTTTGTCTGTTCCAAAGTTTCGATAATGAACGATGGCTTCTTTACTTTGTTTTTTGACATTTAGATAAACAAAGAACAACTGGTCTGTAAATGGCCAGTTGAGCAAAATTTCTTTTATTAGAGGCGAAGTTTTATTTCGGATGTAAGTAATTGGTCTATTGTGTTTGGCAGCTGCAATGTCATAACTACTTCCGCCGAATCCTTCATCCAATAATTGATATGGGTTTACAGATGCCCAATCTGCAATATTATTTATTAATGTGGAAGAGGAACCCAATCCCCATTTTCTTGGAAATGTGAGAGGTGTTTTTACTTCCGCACCGGTTTTTAAAAAATTTGGATTTTGTTTTCGTACAGCAAGTAAAATCTTTTGAAGCGTTTTAGATTCCTGACGATTTGAACGAAAATTAAAAGTTTTTAGATTAAAAGTATCTTCATACCAAAGTGTGCCTGTTTCGTCGTGACTTTTCCAATGCAAAAGATTTTCATCAGTAGAAATTACTTTTAACGATTGTCCAAAAGAAGTTGGGACAGCAAGTGCTTTGGCACCATCCAAAACTACATATTCGCCCGTGAGAAGGAGCTTTCCGTTGCTGTAATAAACTTTTTCCACACTTTGAATTTAAGTTTATTTACTTCGAATTTCATTGATAAATTCAACAACGGCACTGTGAGAGATTGTTTTTGAAGAAAAATGTGAAATCGCCAGATTTTTTTCGTCCTCTGTTGCTTCTTGTTGATTTAAAATATTCATCAGGTGCATTTTCATATGGCCTTTTTGAATTCCTGTAGTTATCAGCGATCTGATTGCAGCAAAATTTTGTGCAAGTCCGGCAACGGCAATTATTTCCATCAATTCTTTTGCGCTTGGGTTTTTAAGAATTTCCAAAGCTAACTTTGTCATAGGATGGAGTGATGTCAAACCGCCAACGGTTCCAATTGCCAAAGGAATTTCTATCCGGAATTTAAAAATATCATCTTCTACTTCAGCGTGTGTCAGACTTCCGTAATAATTGTTTCTTGCTGCATAAGCGTGAATACCGGCTTCCACGGCGCGAAAATCATTTCCTGTTGCAATGATTACGGCATCAATTCCGTTCATGATGCCTTTGTTGTGAGTTACGGCACGGCGTGTTTCGGCTTTGGCTATGGCAATGGCGCGAACAAATTTAGAAGCGAATTTTTTTCCGTCAAGATGTTTGGTAGTAAGTTTGTCAACATGGCAAGAAACTTCAGCGCGAACCAGACATTCGGGAACATAATTGGACAATATGCTCATCACCGTTTCCGGAAATGTGTTTTTATTTTTGAAAGGTTCATATTGTTGTGCTTCAGTTTCAAAAACATGGGCTATTTTTTCCAAACAACTGTTGATAAAATTAGCACCCATCGCATCTAAAGTTTCAAAAGTGGCGTGAATAAAATAATACCCTTCCAAAACCTCGGTTTTATCTGCCAAAGAAAGCTCAATCAATCCGCCTTTGCGAGCTCTCATATTTTTTTCGATATCGGAAATGGAAGCTTTTAAAACCGGCTGAATGAAATTAAAAAAATCTTTCAGTAGTTGCGGTTCCCCGTAATAATTTAAATGTATTTGACCATTTTTTGTCGTGGAAATAACCTCGGTTTTAAATCCGCCTCGATTCAGCCAAAATTTGGCAGCATTCCCGGCAGCGGCAACAACCGAACTTTCTTCGATAACCATCGGAAGTGCATAAAGCTTGCCGTTGATAAGAAAATTAGGCGCTATGGCAAACGGTAAATAATAATTGGAAATTGCATTTTCAATAAAATCATCGTGTAGTTTCTGAAGCTTTTCGTCAGTATTCCAATAGTGTTTTAAAATTGAAATTGCCTGCGGATTATTCTCTAAATATGTGCTTGCAAGCCAAGCTATTTTTTCTTCTTTGGTTTTTTTTGAAAATCCGTTAACAGTTTTGGTCATTTTATATCGAGAAAAATAAAATGCAAATATAAGATTTCCTTTTTTCTTAAAACCAAAAACGGTGCAGCTTGAACTTTTCATTCAACCGGCACCGTCTATAAAAATCCAAAGGTTAGGATTCTTTTTTCTGTGCGTCCTTAATTGTTGTTGGATTAACACTGAACTTTTTTCTTCGAGGACGAAGTTTTCCAAAACTTCCTATGGTGATTTTTCCTCTTCTTGTTTTTCTGTCTCCTTTACCCAAATGCTTTTGTTTTTTAAAAATAATTTAATTTTACCTAAATAAAATAAGATGTGTTTTATACAAAATCCATAAAGATACAATTTTTTGAAGATATGATAAAATCATCCGTTTCTTTAGGATAAATCGAGGTCTTTTTTTAAATTGGATTTTATATATGGTTTCGCTCACAATCTTATTTATTTTTGCAGCATAAATTTATTATCATGAACATCGATTCGAATCAACAAGATTGGAAAACACAATTATCCAAGGATAATAATGCCGTTATCATTGACGTTAGAACGGATGAGGAATTTAATGAAGGTCATATTCCGGGAGCCATTCAAATGAACATTCAAAATACCTCTGAATTTTACGAAAAAATAAAAGATTTGGATGCTTCGACGAGTTATTATATTTATTGTCATTCCGGGGGCAGAAGCGCCATGGCGGCAGCACTTTTCAATTCGTCGGGAATTCGTCAAACATACAATCTCCTTGGAGGAATTAGTGAATGGGAGGGAGAAATTCAAACACCTTAATTCAATACGATGAAAGCATTTAATTTTTTTGCGGTGCTCTTCTTATTGATTACAATTGCTTCTTGTAAAGATAATTCGGATGCACAACTAAGTAAAGTAATCACCGTAGAAGAAGCCCATCAATTATTAAATTCAGATGAGGGTATTCAATTGATAGATGTCCGTACTCCCGAAGAGTACGAAGAAAAGCACATTCCGTATTCACAAAATATTTGTGTAACCGATAAGAATTTTAAAGAACGTGCCTCAAAACTTGATAAAAATCGTCCGATTTACGTGTATTGCCGAAGTGGAAAACGAAGTGCAGATGCTGCTCAGAGATTAAGACAAATGGGATTCAAAGAAGTGTATGACATGGAAGGAGGAATCATCAGGTGGGAAGAATACGGTTATGAATTAAACAATCAAGAGAATTAATACCTCTTTATCTCTTTAAGTTAAAGTGTTGTCAAATCTTATAATACATGGGGCTTTTTAGTGTTATATTTGCAGTAAAAGCGGTTAGTATATGAGATATGAGAATGTTTTAAACCAGCTGAGGTATTTAATTCAAGTTAGCTGCAATTTCACCGCCAAACCAACTCCTGAAATTCAGAATTTTCACAAAGAATTCCTTAAAAAAAGTCTTGGAGCTTGGGATATTTCTATAGATTATAAAAACAAAACCATCACCTCTTGGAGTGGAAAACCGGTGAGTATTGATGCCTCAACAGTTTATAAATTGCGTGATTCCGTAAATCCCAATATTTTATATGACGATTTGGAAGCTACCTTGATGGGGTGTATACAGTACAATCCGAAATTTCAAGCTTTGTATGCGAAGCTTATCGAAAAATACGAAACAGCACTAACCAATAGTTTTCCGAGAGTCTAACATATAGCTTATTCGGTTTTTTCTTTAATTTATTACAAAGTTGTCAGTGTGATAATTTACAGAGAAAATTAACTTAAATTTGCCGAAAATTTTGTGAATTGAAAAAGCAGATTACAGATACCATAGTAATGATTCGCCCGGTAGCATTCCGTATGAATGAACAAACGGCGGTAAACAATTATTTCCAGGAAGATCTTGCCATTAAAAATGCAGAAATCAATAAGAAAGCGCAAGAGGAATTTGACACCTTCGTCATAAAATTACGAGAAGTCGGTGTGAATGTAATTGTGATTAACGACAATCTTGAGCAAGATACGCCCGATTCAATTTTCCCCAACAATTGGGTGAGTTTTCATCAAAACGGTAATGTCGCACTTTATCCGATGTTTGCAGAAAACAGACGAAAAGAACGTCGTGAGGATGTCCTGACCCGCTTGGAAGAAGAAGGGTTTGAAATCAGAAATATTTATGATTATACCGAAGCCGAAAAAGAAAACTTGTTTTTGGAAGGTACGGGAAATTTAATTCTGGACCGGGTTAATCGGAAAGCCTATTGTGCACTTTCACCGCGAGCGGATGAGGAACTGCTGATTGAGTTTTGTGAAGACTTTGAATACACGCCGGTAATTTTTGTTGCCAATCAAACTGTGGACGGAAAACGTCTGCCTATTTACCATACCAATGTGATGATGTGTTTGGGTAAAACGTTTTGTGTGATTTGTCTTGACGCCATCGATGACAGCAAAGAACGCAAAAATGTACTTCATCATCTTCGGATGGATAACAAAGAAGTAATCGCTATTACAGAAGAACAAATGCACCATTTTGCCGGAAACATGTTACAAGTCCAAGGAAAAGATGCCACCTATCTTGTGATGAGTCAAAGTGCTAAAGATTCTTTAACGGAAGAACAAATTGCTACTATTAAAAAGCATGCCCATATTTTAGCTTCTGATTTAACCACTATCGAAACTTGTGGAGGAGGAAGTGCACGCTGCATGATGGCAGAAGTATTTTTGCCGAAAACAACGGAATAACCGATAATTTATCAGTAAATATTAATGTTTTGCTAATTTAGAAAAGAATACTGATTTTTCTATATATTTTTAACGATATAACTAATAATCAAAAAAATCAGTAGTCTATGAAAGCATTAAAAATTATATTAATTGTCGCTGGAATTGCTTTAATCGCTGTGGCATTGTACAATTCATTTATGCCGGAGCCCATTTTTAAATTAGGACCCATTGAAGTCGATAAAAAAGAAGGACTTACCGGTCAAAATATGTGGATGCTCGGTATTGGTGTGATTGCACTTTTGGCAGGCGCTTTTATTAGAGAAAAATAGATTTTTTTAAAAATAGCAACAATACAAAACGCAAAAAGTGAAGCTTTTTGCGTTTTGTTCTTTCGCGCTCTTCACGTCTTTAAATTCGTGTATCTTTGCACTTGTTTTTAAATAAATTTGATCGTACCTAAGATAAATTGTAAAAATGAATATTCAGGAGAAACTCGTAAAAGCCATAAAGAATGCCGTAAATGAATTGCATCAGGTCACTGTTGAACAAATCGAGTTGCAGGCAACCAGAAAGGAATTTGAGGGAGACCTAACCGTTGTGATTTTTCCGTTGTTGCGTCATGTTAAAATGAATCCGGTACAATTAGGACAACAAATTGGCGATTATCTTCTTGAAAATATTCCGGAAATCGAAAAATTTAATGTAGTTCAAGGGTTTTTAAATATCGTGTTGCGTGATGCTTATTTTTTAAATGAGTTTCAAGCGATTTCAAATTTTGAAACTTATGGACATCAACCCGTTGGAAACGAGAGTTTGATAGTAGAATATTCATCTCCTAATACAAACAAACCCTTGCATCTTGGGCATATTCGCAATGTGCTTTTGGGCTATTCGGTTGCGGAAATTGAAAAAGCTGCCGGAAAAAAAGTATATAAAACACAAATTATCAATGACCGCGGCATTCACATTTGCAAGAGTATGCTTGCCTGGAAAAAATTTGGGAACGGAGAAACTCCCGAATCCTCAGGAATTAAAGGCGATAAGCTTGTTGGAAATTATTATGTGCGTTTTGATAAAGAATATAAAAAAGAAATTGCAGCGTTAATGGCTTCGGGACACACAGAAGAAGAAGCCAAAGCCCAGGCGCCTATTTTAAAGGAAGCTCAACAAATGTTGCGCAATTGGGAAAGAGGCGATGAAGAAACTGTTGCACTATGGGAAAAAATGAACGGATGGGTGTATGAAGGTTTTGAAGAGAGTTACAAAGCAATCGGGGTAGATTTTGATTCGTATTATTATGAAAGTGATACCTATTTGCTCGGAAAAGACATTGTCGAACAAGGTTTGGAAAGCGGTGTTTTTTACAAAAAAGAAGACGGATCGGTTTGGTGTGATTTGACTGAAGAAGGTCTGGATGAAAAATTGGTGTTACGAAAAGACGGAACCTCCGTTTATATTACTCAAGATTTGGGAACGGCAGTTCAGCGTGTGAACGACCATCCGGATGTCACAGGAATGATTTATACCGTAGGAAATGAGCAAGATTATCATTTTAAGGTGCTTTTTCTTATCTTAAAAAAACTCGGATATTCTTGGGCAAACAATCTGTATCATTTGAGTTATGGAATGGTCGATTTGCCTAGCGGAAAAATGAAAAGTCGGGAAGGAACCGTGGTGGATGCAGATGAACTCATAGCAGAAATGACCGCAACTGCCAAAGAAATAGCAGAAGATTTAGGAAAAATTGACGACTTGTCGGAGGAAGAAAAAAACGAACTTTTTCACATTATCGGAATGGGTGCCTTGAAATATTTTATTCTAAAAGTCGATCCCAAGAAACGAATTCTTTTCAACCCTGCTGAAAGTGTCGATTTTCAGGGAAATACCGGTCCTTTTATTCAATATACGTATGCACGAATTCAATCCATTTTGCGAAAAGCATCCGAATTGGGTGTGACTTCTAAAGCGTCTTCATACACTTTATTGTTGCCTAAAGAAAAAGAGCTTCTCAAACTTATTTTGAATTTTCCCGAAATCATTCAAAATGCTGCCGATGCATACAGCCCTGCTATAATTGCTAATTACACTTATGAACTCGTGAAAGAATTTAATAGTTTCTATCAGAATATTCCAATTTTAGGAACTTCAGAAAATGACGAAAAAGTTTTTCGCGTGCAGTTGTCTGATGCAGTGGGTAAAATTATTAAAAACGCCTTTGGATTATTGGGAATTCAAGTTCCGGAAAGAATGTAAGAAATCAGTTTCTCAACGGGTTTTTTCGGCGTCGAGATGATAAATTTCCATAATGTCTTTAAGGAGTTTTTCAAAATCAATTTTTAAATCGATTAGTTTTCCTGAAGCCACATCCATAACCCATCCGTGAATGGCAAGGGTTCCGTTGCGAATAGCCAATTGAGCATCAGCAGTTTTTATGACGTTAATACATTGTTCCTGAACGTTCAGCTCAACCAAACGACGGTATTTTTGGTCGGCATCAGACAATTGATTCAATTCTTTTTGATGAAGTCGATACACATCCCGAATGTTCCGAAGCCACGGATTTAAGATGCCCAAATCTTCCGATTGCATAGCGGCTTTGACACCTCCACAACCGTAATGACCACAAATGACGATGTGTTTCACTTTGAGAATTCTCACTGCGTAAGTAATAACGCTCATCGCGCTCAAATCTAAGTTGGAAACCATGTTCGAAATGTTTCTCATAACGAAAACATCTCCGGGCTGAACGCCCATGATTTCCTCGGCGGTAACACGACTGTCACTACAACCAATGTATAAGATATCAGGCTTTTGACCGGTAGAAAGGTTTTTAAAATAATCCGGATTGCTGTTTAGTTTTGATTGCACCCACTTCTGATTGTTTTGAAAGATTTCTTCAATGTCCATAAACCATTTTTTTTGAGGTTTTAAAGGTATCAAAATCGAGCTGTCAACTCAAAGCGAAAACTTATTATTTTTTAAACACACGCAGCGAACTTCTTTTTTATAGAAAAATGTGTCTTCATTTAGGAGTTAGTCTTAAATTTGCCATTCTTTATGATTTCCGCGATTTTAAAATTAATTGACTTTGTCTATTACCCTTTTCGAAGGATTATCCCTGTCGAAATGTATCGCTATGTAATCTGTGGAAGTGCCAATCTTGGATTTGACGTACTCCTTTACTTTATTTTCTACAACTTTATTTTCGTCAAACAAAATGTCGATTTGAGCTTTGTGGTTTTAAGTCCGCATATTGCTTCACTTTTTGTGGTGTTTCCCATTACTTTCACCACCGGATTTTTACTCAATCGATTTATTACGTTCCCAAAGTCAAATTTGAAATGGTCGGTGCAGTTGTTCCGCTATTTGATGGTTGCAATGGGAGCGTTGGTAATCAATTATTTAATGTTGAAATTGTTGGTGGATGTGTTAGGAATATATCCGACCCCTTCTCGACTTATTACCATTCTCGTGACTGTGGGATACAGTTTCCTGTCACAAAAAAAATACAGTTTTAAGATTGTTTAAAGTTTAAGCAGCTTTGGTGCTTACTATTTGAAGACCTACTACTGAAATAATTAAAGTGGTGAGAAAAAACAACCTCCAAAAATTCACCGGTTCTTTAAAGAGGATAATCCCCATAATGACTGTTCCAATAGCACCGATGGCACCCCAAACGGCATAAGCTGTTCCTACCGGGATGGGTTTTTCTCCGCCCATAGCTTTAAAAAGTAAAATCATACTGATGGTAACCGAAACTAGAAAAACAGCAATCCAAAACCAAAATGCTTTTCCGCTGCCCACTTGTTGTGCTTTTCCCAAACTGATGGCAAAAATCGTTTCGAAAATACCACCGATTATTAAAAGAATCCAATTGATGTTCATGGGGGTAAAAATAAGCTTTTATTCAGAAATGAAAGTGCGTCCGATTAAAAACTAAACGCCTTCTAAAAGATCATCTTTTTTCTTGGAAGAGCGCAGTAAAAAATATCCTGTGAATGCGGAAGCAAGAGAACCTACCAGAATGCCAATTTTAGCAGAATCGATATATTCCGGATTGTTTACAAAAGCAAGTGTGGCAATGAAAATTGCCATGGTAAAACCGATTCCCGCAATAAAGGAAACACCTATTATTTCTTTTATTCCAATATCCCGCGGAACTTGAATAAATTTTAATTTTTTTGAAATAAGAACAGCCGAAGAGATACCGATGCTTTTGCCTAAGAACAAGCAAAGGGCAATCGTAGTGATAAGTCCCATCTCCATATGTTCGGTATCGGTAATGGAGACACCGGCATTTGCAAGTGCAAAAATTGGAATAATCACTACAGAAACCCACGTGCGAAGAATTTCCTCCCACCGTTGAAGCGGACTTTCAAAATATTTCAGCCAATTCCTTTGGCGTTTGACCAAGGACAATTGTTCTTTGGTAAGAATGGGCTCCGATACCGATTTTGATGTGCGAAAGTTGTTTGCAAAACTTCTCATCCGTCGGAGAAAAACTTGTAATCCTACCCGTTGTTTCACGGGAATTGCAAAAGCCATCAATACGCCCGAAATGGTTGGGTGAATTCCGGATTCTAAAAATAAAAACCAAATGATGGCGCCCATGATAACTATAAAAGGATGTGAGTAAAATCCTTTGTAAGAAACAAAATAAGTAACCAAAAGCAGCCCGAGTGCCCAGATTAAAACGCCGATTTGAATTGAGGAACTGTAAAACAAAGCAATGACCATAACCGCTGCCAAATCATCTACAATTGCAAAAGCCGTGAGAAATATTTTTAGACTTAAAGGAACGCGTTTTCCCAAGACGTTTAAAACAGCAAGGGAAAAAGCAATGTCCGTTGCCATCGGAATTCCCCATCCGGAAACTGTTTCGGGATTGCTGTTTAAAACAAAGAAAAACAAAACCGGGAAAATAATTCCGCCTAAAGCACCTACAAGCGGGAACATTATTTTTCGTATCGAATTCAATTGTCCTAAAAGAACTTCTCGTTTGATTTCCAAACCGATTAAAAAAAAGAAAATAGCCATCAACCCGTCATTCACCCATAGCAAAAGCGGTTTGATAAGCTCGGATTCACCAACGGAGAAGCCGATTTCGGTATTCCAAAACCGGAAATAATCATCGGCAAAATTTGAATTTGCCATAATCATGGCGCCCAGCGTCGTTATTAATAATAAAATACCGCTGATGTTTTGTAAATCAACAAATTTTACGAGTGAAGTAAAGAGATTTCTTTTTTTCATACATTCATTTTGATGAACCCTGCAAATTAAAAATGATGAAATTGTTTTCTCTGCTAAGGGGCTTTTTTTAGTAAAAGTTTATGAATACCAAATTATAAATGAGTTTATTGCAATTATAGATGAGTAATCTCAGAATCTCATGCATTTTGTGCACTCATAAATATCAAGTAAGTTTAAAAGGAAAGCTTTGGAGCCGTTGTGTTCAAAAAAATATGACAATTGGTGTAACAGATTCATTTTCCGTAAACGAAAGCGCTGTTATTTTTTGAAACTCGCCAACGGAATGTTACCTTTGCACCACCAATTTTACGAAAGTAATTTTCTCGCAGTAAAGGTTATGAACAGTGGTTGAGAAAGAAGTTTTTCGTTAAAAAATCAATTTTATGTTTGAGAATTTATCAGATAAATTAGACAAGGCGTTACACGTTTTAAAAGGTCATGGAAGCATTACTGAGGTTAACGTTGCCGAGACCTTAAAAGAAGTTCGACGCGCATTATTGGATGCGGATGTGAACTTTAAAACTGCCCGTGATTTCACCAACAGTGTAAAAGAAAAAGCACTTGGTCAAGATGTTTTGACCACGCTTCAGCCCGGACAATTGATGGTGAAAATCGTAAAAGATGAGTTGACCGAATTGATGGGAGGGGAGACCGTGGGAATAAATTTAAGCGGTGCTCCTACTGTGATTTTAATGTCAGGACTTCAAGGAAGTGGTAAGACGACTTTTTCGGGAAAATTAGCCAATTTCTTAAAACGTAAAAAATCCAAAAATCCATTATTGGTTGCGTGTGATGTTTACAGACCTGCGGCAATTGATCAGCTTCATGTCGTTGGAGAGCAAATTGGCGTAGAAGTTTATAGTGAACGTGAAAATAAAAATCCCGTTGAAATTGCGCAAAATGCGATAGCTCATGCCAAACAAAACGGTTTTAACGTGGTAATTGTCGATACGGCCGGTCGCTTGGCAGTCGATGAGGTGATGATGACGGAAATAGCAGATATTCACCGTGCTATTCAACCTCATGAAACGCTTTTTGTTGTGGATTCAATGACGGGACAAGATGCCGTCAATACAGCAAAAGCATTTAACGACCGTCTGAATTTTGACGGTGTGGTGCTCACCAAATTAGATGGGGACACGCGTGGTGGAGCGGCATTATCCATTAAAAGTGTGGTTGATAAACCCATCAAATTTATCGGAACCGGTGAAAAGATGGAAGCTATTGACGTTTTCCATCCTTCGCGTATGGCGGACCGGATTTTGGGAATGGGTGATGTGGTTTCGCTTGTTGAACGTGCACAAGAGCAATTTGATGAAGAAGAAGCACGTAAACTTCAAAAAAAAATTGCCAAAAATCAATTTGGTTTTGACGATTTCCTCAATCAAATTCAGCAAGTGAAGAAGATGGGGAACATGAAAGACTTGATTGGAATGATTCCCGGCGCCGGAAAAGCCTTAAAAAATATTGATATTGACGACGATGCGTTTAAAGGCATAGAAGCAATCATTCATTCGATGACGCCCGAAGAACGAGCTACCCCTTCTGTGATTAACGGAAGCAGAAAAAAACGAATTGCAAAAGGAAGTGGTACCAGTGTGCAGCAAGTCAATCAGCTGCTAAAGCAATTTGATCAAATGAGTAAAATGATGAAGATGATGCAAAGCGGCGGGGGCAGACAAATGATGCAGATGATGAATCGCATGAAATAATAGTTTATAAAAATCAATTTCTAAATCATGACACTACTTGACGGAAAAAAAATTAGCAACCAAATTAAAGATGAAATCAGCATCGAAGTTGCTAACATGAAGAAACGAGGAGAACGCGTACCTCATTTGGCTGCCGTTTTGGTAGGAAGTGATGGAGCAAGCCTGACGTATGTGGGCAGTAAGGTAAAAGCTTGCGAACGTGTGGGATTTCAATCTACGCTTATTCAAATGCCGGAAACAACCAGTGAAATAGAACTGCTGAAACAAATAAAGGAACTGAACGAAGATGCGGATATCGATGGCTTTATTATTCAATTGCCGTTGCCCCCGCAAATTGACACACAGAAAGTATTATTAACTGTAGATCCGAGCAAAGATGTAGATGGGTTTCATCCTCAGAATTTTGGAAAAATGGCGTTGGATATGAGTACATTTATTCCTGCAACGCCATTTGGTATTTTGGAATTGCTTCGGCGGTATGAAGTTGAAACCAAAGGAAAACATACGGTAGTAATCGGGCGCAGTCATATTGTAGGTCGTCCCATGAGTATTTTAATGAGCCGTCGCGGATGGCCCGGAAACAGCACCGTTACATTAACACACAGCAACACCAAAAATATTTCTCAAATAACTACACAAGCAGACATTATTATTTCAGCACTCGGAGTTCCCGACTTTTTAAAAGCTGAAATGGTCAAGGATGATGTGGTGATTATAGATGTAGGTATTACCAGAGTGGAAGATGAAAATGCACCTAAGGGTTACGTAATTAAAGGCGATGTGGATTTTGAAAATGTCAGTAAAAAAGCCTCATACATCACTCCGGTTCCCGGAGGTGTAGGTCCCATGACC
>JAAYLC010000239.1 GCA_012522045.1 Bacteroidota bacterium | reverse complement strand
CTGCTCAGCTTTGTCTTGCTCATTCCAATCCACTGTATTTATTTTCCTTGTTTTGTAATTGCCATTTTTGAGTTTTACTTTGTTCCCATTTTCATCAAGGATATATTCCTTTTTTGATTTTGCTCCCTGACTATTACCCAACTTGGTGGACAATCCAAAATCGCATATAATTAAAATAAAGGGAGCGATTAATTATGTCAGCACAATATTCCAAAGAATTCAAAGAAGAAGCCATTAAGTTGGTACTGGAAGGAAATAGAAGTCAGAGTAAGATTGCTCAGGAATTAGGGGTTGCTAACACCACACTATCAGGCTGGGTAAGAAAATATCACCACAGACCTGAACGGGGTATTAAGGCATCACTAAGTCCTTCAGAAACAGACTTAGAACTAAAACGCATGACAAAAGAGTTAAGAGAAATCAAAGAAGAAAATGAAATTTTAAAAAAAGCGGCGGCCTTCTTCGCAAAGAATCAAAAATAGGTGAAAAATTCTTGTTTATCCGGGCCTATCGCAGTGAGTTCCCCATCGTGAAGATGTGTAAAGTCCTGAAAGTCTCTAGAAGCGGATTTTATGCATGGATGAAAGCTGTCCCTTCGAAAAGAGAGTTAGAAAATCAAGAGTTGTTAAAGGACATTAAAACCGCTTACGAAGCCTCCAAGCGCGTTTATGGCAGCGTTAAAATCCAAAAAGCTATCGATAAGCTTGACCCAAAAGTAAGGCATTATAAAGGCCGAAAGCCCAACCATAAGCGTATTGAGCGTCTGATGAGTGAAAACCAACTTTATTCCAAAGTTAAGAAAAAATATAAGGCTACGACGAACTCGAAACATCATTTGCCAGTTGCCGAAAATCTATTAAATCGTAATTTTGAAGCTGAAAAACCCAACCAAAAGTTAGTTTCAGATATTACATATGTTGCCACCGAAGAAGGATGGCTCTATGTAGCTGCTATCAATGATCTTTGTGGCGGTCTTAATGTTGGCCTCTCCATGTCAACGAGGATGACTAAGGAGTTAGTGATCAACGCCCTAAACGACGCGTATAAGAGAGGTGGTAAACCGCGCGGTGCCATCCTTCATAGCGACAGGGGCTCACAATATTGCTCTTATGCCTATCAAGATAAACTTAAAGAGTACGGGTACATTCCTAGCATGTCACGTAAGGGTAACTGCTGGGACAATGCTCCTATGGAGTCATTTTGGGGGAAAATGAAGATGGAGTGGCTTAATGAACATAAATTCAAAACTATCAACGAGGCTAAAAGATTAGTATTTGAATATATCATTATCTTCTACAACCGCCAGCGCTTACACGCTTCTTTCGACTACATGACTCCACTTGAATATTACAGACTAAAACAAGGCTTTTACAGAGCAGCATAAAATATTTTTGAGATACTATGAATAATGAAGCATGTGCGAGAATGAAGTGTCTATTTTATCGGGGAGAGGTCACTATCGTAAATAGGAGTTTGTTCTCTTGGAGGAGTTCATTATACCTGGCAACATATCCTACCTTACGGGTGACTTCCTCCTTATTGAAGAGATTGCTGGCTCTAGATAGGACTTTACCCTCTTGTG
>JAAYLC010000006.1 GCA_012522045.1 Bacteroidota bacterium | reverse complement strand
GGATTCTGCAAGGTATAGGCATAAGGACTAAACGAGGGATATAAATCATACATCTGGTCAACCGAAAGCATTAAATTGTACTTTGGCGAGTAGTAACGGGCAGAGTAATAATAATTCCCGGTCTCCGCATCAAACTCCTTGGCGTTGAACTTGAACGGCGAGTTATAAGAGTTTAAATGTTCTTCAATAAGCGTTTCTCCAAAAGGTAAATACTCCATATGCTGGTTAATCTCGCCATCCAAGTTAGTGACAGTCCTATAAATTCTCATCATCTCGTAAAATTATCATTTTATTTAAATATTTATATGAAAGAATGATTAAAATCAAAGAAGGTATGGATAGAATTGCAAAGTTTATAAATGGATTAATTGTTACTGAAAAGAATGTAAATATTTTTAGAGAAGTGAACCTATATACCATGTATGCTATTATAAAAGGAAATGCCACGTTTATATATTTTTTTTTAAAATTTCTCACAATATAGAACACAACGAATAGTGATAAAATCAGAGGAATTATCATGCTATAAAAAGAAAGATTAAAAGATTTCAATCGAAAAGAAGGGTCATCAAAATTTGGCCTCCTATAATATTCATCTAATATCAAAAAGAATCCTATAACCGATAAATTTAGAAATAGTAATAGGTTATAAAATAACACAAAAAGGATAAACCAAATGCGAGTCCTTACTTTCATATTTTTAATTGCCATAAGAATCTTGTTTAGATTCTATCACGGCATCATGATAAATATTTTCCATTTGTCCCATAATAGCATTAGCTTTCCTCTGAGCGTTTTGGGTGCCAAATTTAGATTTATTTTTTGATGCTTCTTCTGTAGAAATTTGTTGCAAATTTTCTGAAGCCATAGTGATATCTTTTGTTTTTGTGACTGAGTCGTTAAAACTATCTGAAAATAGTATATTTCCATCTTTTAAAACATCAAATGTTTGAATACTTATAGATTCTTTTACAGTGACTTCATTACCTAATATTCCTCCCTCGTAAAGATTTACTGTTTCAGTCTTTGTATATTTAGATATAATCACTTTACTTGCATCAGTTATATTATCAACTATTTCTCCCTTAACATTGTAATATTGTCCTTTGTTTTCGGTAGTTATCTCACTTACAGATCTTGTATATTGTTCTCCTCCGCCATAAGTGGATTGCAGAATTCTCCCCAATAATGAACTTCGCCCATCTTGAATTATACTTCCAGTCGTAGTGCTGCCACTCCAAGATTGATTTGAAGCAGGAGTAAAACGAAAATTATTGAGAGTGTAACTTCCTGTATTCCCTTGTGATTTGCTATAGAGTAATCGTTTTATAGGAGCGGGCGCATTCCCATCCGGATCTACAAGATTTATCGGGTTCAGCAACGTATAATTATAAGGAGAATATGATGGAAAACGGGCAAACTCCGCATCCACAGATAACCAAACACTCCACTTCGGGTCATAATACCTTGCCCCGTAGTAATAATTCTCCGTTTCTGCATCCAGCTCCTTAGCGTTGAACTTAAATGGGCTGTTGTAAGAATTTAAATGCTCCTCCACCAAAGTCTCCCCAAACGGCAAATATTCCATATGCTGGTTAATCTCTCCGTCTAAATTGGTAATGTATGAAGAAGAACCAAGATGGTCGGGGTGGTACCAGTATGCCGCATACCGATCGGGGTCGTGATTGCCGTCGCATATCAACTGCATTCTGGTGTTGTAAAGAAACGGCTGTTGTAGGACAAGGTTTTTTTCAAAAATGTTATAAACATCTTCCAATCCATGTCCGGCTTTTATTACTTTTTCATTCATCCGTTCAATGATTGTCGCATCCGGAAAACCGCTCTGCTCACAGAGCATCCCCAAATCACGTACCGTGCCCAAGGGCGCTCGCTACTCTTTCAGAACCAATGTAGTAGTGCTTGGTGTATTTTGTAAGCGGTATGCGTGTTATTTCTCTCATGTCAATTCCTTCCGGTAAAGGTAAGGTTTTTACCGTTACCAAAGAATTGGGGTAGAGGAGGGCTTCCAGTCGGTCGGCACTGCCGGCATCCTTGGCGCTGTAGTACGCATCCAACCTGCCCGGCAGGTAGCGCACGGTGCGCTCGCCGTCGGCACTGTATATGTAAGAGGCTATCTGCGGTTTGTCGGCAGGCGCCTCCGGGTTCAGGTCCACGGCACGCAGGCGGTCCTCTTCGTCCCAAAGGTTTTCGCGCAGCGCCACTTCCCTGTAGCCCAGCGGTTGCTCGGGGTCGCTCACCTGTTCGCGAATCTCTTTTTGGTTCCCGTTGGCATCGTAGTCGATCATTTTCTTTTTTACCCGCATATCGTCAGGGTCGTTGGCATAGTCGGGCGGGTATTCGGTGATCATCCGCGGGGCGTGGATGAATAGCCATTTCCACAAGTATTTCTTTCTTTGCATCATACCTGATTTTTCACTATCTTTGTGATTATTACTTTTCATTTTTTATATCATAAAGGGCAGGGTTCAACAATAAATATCCTTATAATCAAAAAAATGTGTATTTTATGAAATCAAAAAATATATTCATAGCACGTCCTAAAACTGCAGATCAGATAAATGCTTTAAAAGCGTTTATGCAAGCCCTTAAAATCAAGTATGAGATTTCAACGGAAGAACATTACAATGCCGAATTTGTAAAAAAGATATTGGAGAGTAAAAAACAAATTACCGAAGGAAAATTTACCGATGTAAAACCCAAGGCACTTACATCATTTATTGAGGACTTATGAATAGTTATACCTTACGGTTTTCGGAGCAAGCTATAGACGACATAAGGCAGCATAAAAAAACGGGCAATAAGGCGGTAATTAATAAAGTAATTTTGCTTTTGGAAGAATTGACACAACATCCCTTTACCGGAACCGGGAAGCCGGAACCTTTAAAATACAACTTGTCCGGAATGTGGTCTCGAAGAATTAACAAAGAACACAGGCTGGTTTATGAGGTGCAAGAAAATACTGTATTTATACTTTCAGCCAAGGGGCATTATGAATAAACAATTCTGACGTTAAAGCATTTGCTATTACCTGTCTAAAAGCACAATTTTATAAATGAGTTTTAAGCATAATTGCTTATATCATTTTTTATAAATGGTTCCGTTCATTTCTATCATATTCCCTTATAAGGGAGGGTTTTTTATACCTGCCCGCCTTTGGCGGGAAAGAATCGTGGGAGTAGCACAGGAGGTCAAGGCAACCTCTTTTTTAAATCACTTAGGCAGCTTTCTAAAGGTAATCCCTCCTCTAAATAATTCAGCAGAATATACTTGACTTTCTCAAAACAAAACTTTTGCTCTATACCAAAGTTTAATAGTAAAAGCAATTCTTGATTTAAGTTGTTGTTCCCCCTTGTGGTAACTAATTCAAAATTTGTATCTTTTAATAATAAGTAGTAACTTATTGCATATTCCATATTGTCAGTTGCCGTAAAACGATAATATCCTTTGTCAAGTTTTTTGGACGCGTCATCTTCATTTAAGGGATTCAAATTTATAGTCACATTAAATTCATCGATTTTATCTAACAGTAAAATATGAAAGCTTTCATCCCCAATAATATTTTCAGATTTTAAATAATTAACTAATTTATTTTTTAATTCCCCTAATGACACGTTGCTTAAAGTTTGCTTATTATCAAAAGAAAAGTAGCAATTTGAACGTCTATAGCTTTGCATTAGAGAATGCCAGTTGAGTGCCCTTTCAATGTATTCGATTACTAGCTCTTTACAATAGTCCTTCTTTATTGAAAAATTCAAAATTTCAGTCAAAGAACTGAACAGGTCTTGCTTGTCGTAGAGATTCAAAATTTTATATTCATTCCCATCAACAATTACGAATAAATATATTCCATGGGATGCTCTGGTTGAAGAACAGTAAACTCCGTCAGGAATAGCATTTTTATCTGCTATTTCATTAAAAAAGCCACTGAAACGAATCGTATTGGTATCTGTATGGTACTCTTCTATTCCCTTAAAAAAGCCAATTTCAACTAAATAACTTGCTATTCCTGTTTTAATCTCCTTATAGGTTAGCGGTTTGATACTCTGACTAAAAGTAGGTAGGCAACATAGGAAAACCAGTACAAAAATAATTTTTGTTTTAAAATTACGTCCCATCACTATTTCTTTTTTGCGAGTTCCTTTAAGATAAGTCTTCCAACAGCTTGTGCTGCTTTTTCCGGGTTAAATGTCTGATGTTTAGGAAGTGGCTGTTTAAGTTCATCATTTTCCCTTAGACTATTTAATTTATTTGATAAAGTGGTATGTGAAATTTCATGTCCTAACGTTGAAGTAACAATATCGTCTAAACCTAGACTGTTTTGTTTTATAAGGCGTAATTCATCAGAATAAAACCAATCATCCGGATTTTCAAACGCTTCTTTGTTTGCCTTCATATAAATTGTGATAGTCGCCTCGATAATTTCGTCCTGATTATCATTTAATACAACATCAGTTCTGCCCATAGCATATGGTCCCATATCGGGATCTGTACCTTCTTCGTCAAAAATGACTTTAGTTTGGTGTTTGCTCTCCGTTAGGTACTTAAATTGTTTTTCCCCGATTTTCCCTGAATTTCTTAGATTTTCTCCAAACTTTTTATCTTGGTCGGTAGCAAATTCTGTATAATCCCCTTTATCTACATCATACACTAAGTTTCCGTCTTTATCTCTCCAATCTCGTCCATCGGGGTCAATGAGGTTTATTGGATTATGGGCGGTATAA
Source organism: Bacteroidota bacterium (assembly GCA_012522045.1). GTDB lineage: Bacteria > Bacteroidota > Bacteroidia > Flavobacteriales > Flavobacteriaceae > JAAYLC01. Next base: position 2,577 of record JAAYLC010000006.1, on the reverse strand, counting down.
GCATATGGCGAGAACGAAGGATAATTAAAATAATGCTGGTCAACACTAAGGAAAACAGACCATTTAGGATTGTAATACCGGGCTCCATAGTAGTAATTCCCCGTCTCCGGGTCAAGCTCTTTAGCGTTGAACTTAAACGGCGAGTTGTTGGAGTTCAAATGCTCCTCCACAAGCGTCTCCCCAAACGGCAAATATTCCATATGCTGGTTAATCTCGCCTTCCAAATTGGTAATGTATGAAGAGGAACCAAGATGGTCGGGGTGGTACCAGTAAGGCGCATAAAGTTCGGGGTCGTGGTTGCCGTCGCATATTAACTGCATTCCCGTGCCGTAATGAAACGGTTCTTGCAGGACGAGGGTTTTCCCGAAAGCATCATAATTCATTCTTAAGTTTACCGCAGCTTCATCTACTTTATTATTCATCCGCTCAATGATTGTCGCATCCGGAAAACCGCTCTGTTCACAGAGCATCCCCAATTCACGTACCGTGCCCAAGGCGCTCGCCACCCGCTCGCTGCCAATATAGAAGTATTTCTTGTGCTTCAAAATTTTTCGGTCTAATTCTTATTTATTCTAAGGGCTAAAGTCTTCCTATTCACATATTTCTGTAGTTTTTTCATTTTCCTCTAACCCATAAATTGATTCAACTATTTCATATTTACTAATATCATCTTTACATATAAACACATCCCAAACAGGGTTATGAGATAATTTTATCACTGGTCTATATTTTTTTATAATATTAATATTAGCCATACTCGTCCACAAAGAATCTTTTTCTAAGTTTTTTTCTATATCTTCAGGTATTTTTCTTTCTTTATCAAAGAAAAACACGACAAAATTTTCTTCCGTTTCTTTATTGATATACTTATACGGCAAATCTCGGTTTTCACTTAAAATTCCATAATCATAGAAAACGTAATTATAAAATGTTTTGTCTTTATTATTTCCTTTCTCTATATAAATACAAAATAATTCATTATCCTTAGTTTCTTTCCTCAACATTTTTACATAAGAATACGCAATCTCTTCTAATTTTTTTTCCAATTGACTGTTGTAATTATCTTCTTTAACCTCTTTCGTTTGTGATTTACAAGCAGAAAAGAATAACAATATACAAATGACCATTATGTTGTTTATTTTCCCCATCTTATATACGTACCATCTGTGTTAATTAATCCTATTCCTCCCCAACCCCCTAAAACCACTCCCGGTATTTGGAGATCTTTGGTTGCATTTCTATCTTCAAGAGAAGGTCTGGAACTGCCATAACCTGGGGACATAATATCGGGATGGGTATGGAACCAAGCATTTGCTTTATGTTTTTTTCCACCTATGCTTAATTCTTTATTTGGAATATCGTAAGAAGAACTATTTATAAAATTCACAAAACCTTTTGCCGAGCGCGGTTCATTTTCTTTGTAGCTGGCAATATATACATTGTCAAACCCAGATTCGGAATCTAAAATGAATCCGCCTATTTCTTTATTGACCTCAATTGATAAATCTAAAGTGAAATTCATATAGGAATGAAAATCTTCTTTATTCTGAACATCTAAGAAAAGACCGTTTTCTTCTATATTAATCCCATCCGATAAATACCCCTTATTTACTTGACCAACCATAATATTATCAGAATTGTAAAGTCTGTCAAAATTATCATCAGTTTCTTTAATCAAGGTAATGTTTCCATCTTTACCAAGTCTATATTCATGATCCGGACTTTCCACCGCCATCCCCGTAGGATCCACAAACCGCACGGGATTCTGCAAGGTATAAGCATACGGGCTAAACGACGGATATAAATAATACATTTGGTCCATACTCAACATCAAATTATACTTAGGCGAGTAATATCGTGCAGAATAATAATAGTTCCCTGTCTCATTATCAAATTCCTTCGCATTAAATTTAAACGGAGAGTTATAACTGTTCAAATGCTCCTCAACCAATAACTCACCAAAAGGCAAATATTCCATATGTTGGTTTATCTCGCCTGCCAAATTGGTGATGTAACTGGAACTTCCAAGATGGTCGGGGTGGTACCAGAATGGGGCGTACGCATCTGGAATGGGAGAGACGTCGCAAGCCAATACCATTCTTGTTTCGTAATAAAAAGGTTGCGGCAGCGTAATACCCTTGTCAAAAGCAGCGTAGGTCGTCTCCAAAATCTCACTCGCAAAATTCACTTTTTCGTTCATTCTCGTTATAATGTCGATTTCTTTATTTCTGATTTTCATTGTTTTAATCATTTAAAAAAGAGCTAACCCAACATTTAAAATATTACCGTACGCATCTCGTCCAGATTTTTCTTTGTCAAACATCTTGAACTTAATAAACTTTTAATTCTTTTTTGGAAAAATCACCAAGTTCACTCGGTAATAATAATTTGAAACATTGTTAGTATTAAGTTCATTTATCTGCTTTTTATTTTCTTTAAAAAAACATTTTTGATATTCCAATAGGCAAGATTCAAAAATTTTATACAGACCCAATACATCCTCATCTTCTATTTCATTTATTTCTTTTATATATAAGTCGTATGGTTCAGAAAAAACATCATTCTCTATTTTTTTAT
>JAAYLC010000031.1 GCA_012522045.1 Bacteroidota bacterium | reverse complement strand
TCTTTACTAATTGAATACTTAAAAAATATGATTTTCATTATAAAACAATTGTTTATGAGAGCAAAACTATTTCTACTTGCAGCGTGTACTTTGATTATGGCTTGTTCCTCCGACGATGACAAACCCGAACCAAATCCGGAATTGAAAATAAAAAAATTCATCCGTATGGTTTATAATACTGAAACCAATCAGAATTATACATTAACCCGAACATTTGACGAATCCGGCAAACCTATTCTTCAAACTGAAGAAACCACAAACGATGCTATATATCGGGAGTTTACTTACAATAGCAATATTTTAATTAGCGAAAGAATCAGATCCTATCAGAATAACCCGGTAATTGTTAACGACGTATTCCATTACAATTCGAATAATGAAATAGACAGCATAACTTCTAAAAGTTCTCAAGGTGATGACTATGACACTATGATCTTTGAACATTTTCCAAATAAAATCACTTATAATCGAGGACAATATGTTGGAGGAGAATATTTGTACAACGCAAATGGTGTTATCACAGAAATAAATACTGTTGGAGATATTTCCAATTCATCGACAACAATAACATACGCCTCTGATAATATTTCACAAATAATAATCCGGAATTTTAACGGACAGACTCTAACTGATACTCAAACTGTTTCTTTTCAGTATGACAATGGATTAAATGTGCTATTTCCATATTTTCAAAACAATTATTTCAATTCAACAATTGGGGAATATCACTATTTCCTAACCGGCAGTATAGATTATCTTTCGAAAAATAATTATACACAAATAACCTATACCAATTCTGACAATTCAAACCATGATTATACAATAACTAAAAACACGACTTACGATGCAAACGGCTATCCAATTAGCTCAGAAGTAAAAAAGGATAACGTACTAATAGAAGAGCATATTTACGAATACTATTAATCCTAATTGAAAGTTGAAAATTGAAAGTTTTTTCTGTTTTGGCTGTTTATCGAGCTGTGAAAGGTTTAGGAACTTACATTTATCATTAACCATTCTTTTTGCGTTTTCTAAAACTGCTGTATGCAAACCAAATTACCAATGCAATGACAAAATATATAAAATAAGATGTGGGTTTTCCGGAACCTCCTACGGTGGTAAACAATCGGTCCCAACGAACTTTCTTATTATATCCGTCCCAGCTCATCCAAATAAAAACCGGTTTTCCCACCACGTGATTGTACGGCACATATCCCCAGGTTCTGGCATCTTCACTATTGCTTCGATTGTCACCCATCATCCAGTAGTAATCCATTTTAAACGTATATTCGGTGATAGGATTTCCGTTGAGCAACACTTCCGTTCCGGATTGCGTGATTTTATTCTCAATGCCCAGTTCGCTTCCTTCATAAACTTCAATAATCCGTTTGTAAAAAGGAATTGTTTCTGAGTTAATCGCTACGGTTGCTCCTTGCTTCGGAATATATAGCGGTCCCATATTGTCGTTATTCCACGGGTAGGTCGGATTGTATGGAAAAGCGGAACGATCCCATTCTCCTGCATCCTTTTTAAATGGAATAATATCAATTACATTCGGATTGTTTTTCAACATTTGTAAAGCTTCTTCAGAAACTCCCGGAAATAAATATGTATTGCTATTATCGTTAAAGCTGTACATATCCGTAATGCCGTATCGATTGTAAATTATTTCATGATTTATGCGCGAGTTTACGCGAACAATATAAGCATGTTGAATTTTAGCCCGATCCGGCAGCTGATTTAAGGCTCCATTGATATAAACTCTTCCGTCACGAACTTCTAACGAATCACCGGGAATTCCCACGGCGCGTTTTACATAATTGGATTTTTTATCGATGGGTTTGTAATAATATTTTCCGTCACTGGCAGTTTGAAAAGCATTGACAGTGTCAACCGGCCAATTAAATACTACAATATCGTTGCGTTTGATATTTTGAAATCCCGGCAATCTTAAATAAGGAAATTGCGGTTTGTTGAAATAAGATTTTGTTTTAACCAATGGTATGGTATCGTGAACCATGGGAAAAGCCACTGAAGTCATCGGAGCTCGGGCGCCATAATGAAATTTGCTGACAAAAAGGAAATCTCCCACCAACAAGGTTTTTTCCAATGAGGAAGTCGGAATGGTATAAGGCTGAATAAAATAAGCATGAACAATGGTCGCTGCTACAACAGCAAAAAGAATGGAACTCACCCATTCCCCTGCCGATGTACGCGGCTGCAAGCTTCTGTCCTTTATATGCTGGACATCTTGCGTATAATTGATGTAAAAAATATAAAGCCCAAACGTTATTAAAACCAGAAAAGTATCAACCGCTGAGTTTCGCCCAAAACTTCGAATCGTTTCTACCCAGATTACCGGAAACATAATCAGATTCACAATGGGAATAAACAACAAAATTGTCCACCACCATGGCCGATTGATGATTTTCATTAATACAACGGCATTGTACACGGGCACAGCTGCTTCCCAAGCTTCTCTGCCGGCTTTTTTATAGAGTTTCCACGTTCCGGCGAAATGAACTACCTGAACAATTAAAAAGAATACAAACCAAGCTGTCCAACTCATAATTTATTTGTTTTTATTCACTGTCAATTCCCAATACATCCTGCATTGAGAAAATTCCTTTTTTATCTTTTAACCAAGCCGCAGCAAGAAGCGCTCCTTCGGCAAATCCATCTCTGCTGAATGCTTTGTGCTCCAATGAAATCATATCTATATCAGAAACATAGGAGACTTTATGCGTTCCTTTGACATCTTTTTCGCGCACAGCAGTAATGGTTAATTTATCCGATTCTTGTGCATTTAATATCCAATCCTTTTTCTGATTGTATTTTAATATTTCTTCTGTAATTGTAATTGCGGTTCCACTAGGGGCGTCTTTTTTTTGCGTATGATGAATCTCTTTTACAGAAACGTCATAGGAATTCCATTTTCGCATCAAGCGCGCGGCAAAGGTATTGATTGCAAAAAATAAATTGACACCGATGCTGAAGTTTGAAGCATAAATAAAACTGCCGTCATTCTTTTTGCAATAAGCCACAATTTCTTCATAGCGCTCCAACCATCCCGTGGTTCCGCAAACAACAGGAATTTTTGCTTCTATGACTTCCATGAGATTGTCAAATGCGGTTTCAGGCGTGGAAAATTCAATGGCGACGTCAGCATCTGTAAGGGTTCCTTCTCTGTGAGTGCTCGTACTTCTAAAGACAATTTGGTGTCCTTTTGTTTGAGCTATCTTTTCAATAACCCTTCCCATTTTTCCATATCCGATTAATGCAATTTTCATTTGTAATTATTTTTTTAATGTATTTGGAATCGCAATGAAAATCCGTAATGTGTCTGATTGCTTATCGGGTCAATGTCCAATTTGGGACGAAGGCTTAAATCTTCACGAACGTCGTATTGCTTTAAATGTGCATCGACATTGGCATCAATAATATTCAACAAATAAATTCCCACTGCAACCATCAGACTCATGCTCATGTTTTTCTGTGCTGTACGTTGGGCATTAATCAAACGATCGTTTGAGATGAGCGGTTCGTTTCCATTGCCATAAAATTCATCGTCTTTAAAACCTGCCAACCGTCTTTTGTAGGCATTTCTAAAGCGGTTGTAATCTGTTCTATTTTCACTGTAAAAATAAATGGATGTTGCTATTCCGCCATACACAATGGGAACTTTCCAATATCGTTTATTGTAAATCTGACCCAAACCCGGAAGTACGGCCGAATAAAAAGCGGCGCGCGAAGGTGCCAACGGATCGTATTCGGGAAGCGGTTCTTGTAGCGTTGCCACTCGAAATGGAATGCTGTCTCTGGATACCCGCAAACTATCTGTTTCTTGAGAAAAACACGAGAAACTGATTATAAAAACAATATGCAGCAGGATTTTTCTCACTTTTTTAAGAGCTTCACAATGCGTTCAAAATCTTTGTCATTGGAAAATGAAATCGAAACCTGTCCTTTTCCTGATTTCGATACTTTTATATCTACCTTAGAATCAAAAAAATCAGAAAGTTCCCGTTTTGCCTTTTTGATATGTACCGGAATTTCTTTGTTTTTTACTTCAGATTTGGATTTTGGATTTTTAAGTTCCCTCACCAAAGCTTCGGTTTCTCTAACCGAAAGATTTCGGGCAAGAATTTTTTCGTAAATTTCCAACTGACTTGCAGTGTCCTCTACGTTAATCAGCGCACGACCGTGCCCCATTGAAATGAAACCGTCACGCATTCCCGTTTGAATAATCGGATCTAATTTCAGCAGCCGAAGATAATTGGCAATGGTAGAACGATTTTTCCCGACTCGTTCACTAAGCACTTCTTGCGTAACCTGAATTTCTTCAATCAGCCGTTGATAAGACAAAGCAATTTCAATTGGGTCAAGATCTTGACGTTGGATATTTTCTACCAATGCCATTTCAAGCGATTCTTGATCGTTTGCAATTCGCACGTATGCAGGAATCCGTTCCAATCCTACCATTTTTGATGCTCGAAACCGACGCTCACCACTTACCAATTGATATTTCTTAAATCCGATTTTTCGAACCGTAATCGGCTGAATAACACCCAATTCCTTGATTGAGGAAGCCAATTCGCGTAAAGCATCTTCGTTAAAACTAGACCGCGGTTGAAAAGGATTTACTTCAATTCCTGACAGTTCAAGCTCTACAATATTTCCAACGACTTTGTCGGCATTTTTATCTTCAACAGATTTAATGTCGTTTACCGAATCGTCCAACAACGCTGAAAGTCCGCGTCCCAATGCTTGTTTTCTAACTGCTTTCGCCATTTATATCTTTTCATTTTTAGTTATTAATTCATGTGCCAACGCCAAATAATTTTCAGCTCCTTTACTCGCAGCATCATAACTGATGATGCTTTCTCCAAAACTCGGTGCTTCGCTTAAACGCACATTTCGTTGAATAATGGTGTCAAAAACCATTTCGTCAAAATGTTTTCGAACTTCATCCACCACTTGATTTGATAACCTCAGACGTTGATCGTACATCGTCAACAACAACCCTTCAATATCCAAGCCCGGATTGTGAATTTTCTGAACACTTTTAATGGTATTGAGTAATTTCCCCAATCCTTCCAATGCAAAATATTCACATTGAATAGGAATGATTACCGAATCTGCAACCGTGAGTGCATTCAAAGTTAACAATCCCAATGATGGTGCACAATCAATCAAAATATAATCATAATCGGAAACGATGTCTGCAAGTGCCATTTTCATCATATATTCTCGTTGTGCCTGATCGACGAGTTCAATTTCAATAGCTACCAAGTCAATATGAGCCGGAATAAGATCTAAATTTGGCGAATTGGTTGTGATCAAAGCTTCTCGAGCCGTAGCGGTATGTTCCAAAAGTTGATAAGTACCGATTTCAACTTCTTCGACATTGATACCCAATCCGGAAGTGGCATTTGCCTGAGGATCGGCATCAATTAGCAATACTTTTTTTTCCAACACTCCAAGAGCGGCGGCAAGATTCACTGATGTCGTAGTTTTTCCTACGCCTCCTTTTTGATTCGCAATTGCAATTATTTTACCCATTAAATAGTTCCAAATTTTAGCTGCTAAAAGTACAACTATTTACACGGAATGAAAACCCATTTTATCAACAGTTGTCAGCAAACTTTTATTTACAACATAAAATACAAACGCGATTATTCTTTTTTATTTTTACTGCGTATCGTCATTTCTACCCTATCCCACATAGATTCAGGAATTTGTTCTAAAAGATTAAACTGACCGGCTCCTTTTAGCCATTCGCCTCCGTCAATTACAATCACTTCTCCATTAATATATGCAGAAAAATCAGAAACTAAATATGCCGCCAAGTTTGCCAATTCCTGATGATTCCCGTAACGTTTCAGCGGTACTTTTTTGGTCAAATCGAATTTGTCTTTTAAATCGCCCGGCACTAACCGATTCCATGCGCCTTCAGTGGGAAATGGTCCCGGAGCAATGGCATTTGACCGAATTCCGTATTTAGCCCATTCTATCGCCAATGAACGTGTGAGTGCCAGAACTCCAGCTTTTGCTGTTGCGCTCGGCACTACATACCCCGATCCGGTAAAAGCATACGTCGTAACAATGTTTAACACGATTTTATTGGTTTCTTTATTCTCAATCCAATGTTTGCCAAGTGCTAACGTACAGTTTTTTGTGCCTTTTAAAACAATATCTATTATCGTATCAAATGCATTCGCTGAAAGTCTTTCGGTGGGCGAAATAAAATTTCCGGCTGCATTGTTAACCAGTCCATCAATTTTTCCAAAAATTTCTAAGGATTCGGCTACCATATTTTCAACTTCGTCATAATTTCGGACATCACATCCGATAGCAGCTACCCGGCCTCCTGTTTTTGTTTCAAGCTCGTCTTTTACAGCCAAAAGTTTGTCTGTATTTCTGGAAGTGATAACAACTGCTGCGCCGAGTTCTAAAAAATAGGTACTCATTGATTTTCCCAATCCGCTCCCCCCTCCTGTTACAACGAAGGTTTTCCCTTTCAAAGCATCCTCTTTAAGCATTTTAGCCGAATATTCCATGCGATTTGTTTTAAATATTCAAAAGTAACCATTCCGGCGGATATGATATTTACCAACCCGATTTATATAAACTTTAAAATAATCAGAAATCAAGTTAAAGTATTTTAAAAAAGAATTGCCGAAACTGCTATTTATTTAACTTTCAATGAAATTTGATTCGTTAAAGATAATTACAAAAATGATTGCCAAGGAAATTGAAATTGATTCGATAATCGGTGGATTGGAATCCGGAGGAAAAACCATCACACCTTTACCTTATGACGGTTATCTGCATTTGGAACACGACGTTCCTTTTTTGATGATTTATCGGAAAGTTCCGGACGACGCAGCAACCATTCGGTTGGTGCGGACAACTGCTTCCTTTTTGATTGTCGGAACTGAAAATTTTGAATATTACCACGAATTTGTCAACCTGCTCACAGAAAAAATGAGCACGAAATTTCGATCTTTTATAGTGATTGAAATTTATTCCGGTTCAAGTGACAGCAATGAATTTATCATTCGAGGACCTTCTCATAAACTTCCGGTTTCTTTGAATGTTTTAAAAAAAGAATTGGATAAAATAGAAAGTCATCGGTATGAAAAGCCGCTGACTGCAAGAGTTGAGCAAACCAAAGAACGTCAACCCCCTTCACAGCAAGCTTTTTTTAGTATCGAAAAAATCAAAAATCACGGAGGTACGTATATCGGAATTGAAATTCCGCCCGTATATCGCTCGCAAAACGGAACGGTATATCCTTTATATTTCAGAAAATTCAGAGATAATTTTGCCAAAGCCATTCACAAAGCACTTTTTGAATTTATCAGAGTTCAGACATCATCGGAAATAAAGAATTATGCCGCTTTGGGACGTCGGCGAATTCATGAGGAATTGTTTAAAATCGACAGGCAACTCACTCAAATTGAAAATCAATATCAATTTTTATTGTTGATTGCTCCCGTAAACATTCAATCGATTGAATCGTGTTTTTTTGAAACCGATTTTGAAAAAGTATTGCCCTATCATTATCGGCTTCTTCCTTTGGATCCGGATTTGTTAAAAAGAGAATTGTACACCTTGCGAATCGATGAAATTGACGATCCCGAATTGTCTTTTTTATATCAGCAGAAAAGAAATCAAATCGATCAAGAATTGACCATGCTCAAAGAACGCGGGTCTAAAAACTTTTTTTACAGCAGTTTAAGACTGTATGGTGTCATTGAAAAAAAATTATGGAACACGGCTAAAGAAATTTTAGAGCATTTCCCTGAAGACACCAATCGAGAAAATGAAAAAACAATTACTGCTGAAATTTTTGCCGATATGGCAGCAGAAGAATTTGAATATTTTAAAGAACAATCTCCCGATTTCAATTCCAAAATCCACATTCGTGAGGACGTCAATGTGATGATGGTTTCCAAAGGCGAACTTTACATTCCGGCACATTATACAATGACAGAACGCCAAGCAAAAGCGTTAATTCAACACGAAGTCGGCACGCATGTTTTGACCTATTACAACGGAAGTCGTCAGCCGCTGAGTCAACTTTCCCAAGGCTTGGCAAATTATGAAGCACTGCAAGAAGGAATTGCAATTTTAGCAGAATACTTAGTTGACGGTTTAACGGCCAACCGATTACGAACCCTTGCCGGACGGGTCGTTGCCGGAGAAGCACTTTTGGACGATGCCACTTTCAGAGAAACATTTATGCTGCTTTATAAAAACTACGGATTTTCCAAAAATTCGGCATTTGCCATTACGTCACGAATTTTCCAAGGAGGCGGATTTTTAAAAGATATTATTTATCTGCGCGGATTTATGCAACTTATGGATTATCTGAAAGAAAATGATTTGGAAATTTTATTGTCGGGAAAAATGGCTTTGGAACACGTTCCGATGATTCAAGATTTAAAAGCACGGAATCTCGTTAAAACACCTGAAATTATTCCGAGGTATATGAAAAGTAAAACCTATAAAAATAAATTGTCAGAAATAAAAAATGAAACGCCTATACACAAACTGATTTAACCACTAATTTAATCCCAAGAAACTATGAAAATTTGCTTTGTAATAAACAGCATTAAGACTGAAATTCCCGGTACGACAGTCGTCATTCTCCGCAAAGCCTATGAACGCGGACACGATGTATATGTGATGGGTGTAGGCAATTTTATTTTTTACCGCGACAAAAACATTCACTTGCGTTGTCGTAAAATTCCAAAGGGCATTAAAACGGAATCGTTAAAAGAATTTTGGTCTCAGATTCAGGATGAGACGCTCGGTTACGAAACAATTGACAGTAATGAAATTGACATCTTGTTTGTGAGAAACAATCCCACAGAAGAAACATTTGACAGACAATGGGCAGAACACAGCGGAATTGCATTTGCCCGTATGATTCAGCGTTCCGGTGTCTTAGTTTTGAATGACGCATTTGCTATGAGTCACGCTTTTATCGACAAACTCTATTTTGAAGAATTGCCTTCCGAAATCAAACCCAACAGTTTAATCACACGCGACAAAAACGACATCATCCATTTTTGGAAAGAAAACAACAAAGAAATTGTATTAAAACCTCTTGAAGGAAGCGGCGGACAGAACGTTTATAAAATCGGCAAAGAACAAAATAACTTCAATCAGATTTTGGATACATTAACCGAAAAAGGCTACATCATTGCTCAAGAATTTCTGCCCGAAGTAAGCAAAGGAGATGTTCGCGTGATGCTTATGAACGGAAAAATTCTTGAAGAAGACGGCCAACATGCGATTATCAGAAGAATCAGCAGCGACAAAACCGAATTTAGAAGTAATTTGTCATTAGGCGGAATTCCGAAGAAAGGAAAACTCACCAAAGAAATTGAACATATCGTTTCGTTGACCGCTCCAAAACTTATTCGCGACGGATTGTTTTTTGTTGGGTTAGACGTGGTTAAGGACAAATTAATAGAAATCAACGTGTTGAGTCCCGGAGGCATCGATCACAGTGAAATTACCGGAATGACAGATTTTACAAACACCATTGTCGATGCATTGGAACGCAAAGTTCACTATAAAAAATATTACCAAAACAAATTGAGCAATCGGGCATTGGCAACGATGGAATAATTAATAGAAATCATGATGAAAAATATTGAAAGAATTATCGGAACCTATGATAGTGGCAACAAAGGCGCACTACTTTTTATTACTGCCGGAATCCACGGCAATGAACCCAGCGGAGTTTATGCGCTGCAAAGAGTTTTTGAAATTCTGGAAGCAGAAAAACCCACAATTCAAGGAAAAGTAATGGGCGTTGTCGGAAACAAAGAAGCACTGAAACGTCAAGTGCGTTTTATCGATGAGGACTTAAACAGAACGTGGACAGCGGAAAACATTGCTTCGGCTGCAAAAGATTCAAAAGAGAAAAAGGAAATGTTTGAAATCATTGATATTTTAAATGAATATCCTAAAAACGCTTTCACAAAACGTTACTTTTTAGATTGTCATACAACTTCCGCAGCCAGTGAACCCTACATTTCCGTTCAAAACGTAAATGATAACGATACTTGGGCACATAAATTTCCGACCTATATAATCCGCGGTTTTTCTGATATTGTGGAAGGCTGTATTGACCATTATAAAAGTCGTATCGGAATGACCGGTTTTGTGTTTGAAGGCGGTCAACACGACAGTCCGGAATCTATCGAACATCACGAAGGCATCATTTGGCTGGCACTGCAACACGCATGCGGACTCAATCTCGATGCGCTTAAAAATTATCCGGAAGCTGCTGTTACGCTGGAGAACAAACGGAAAAATCAAAAGACTTTTGAAATTGATTACCGTCATGAAATCAAAAAAAAATGACACGTTTAAGATGGCTGACGGCTATGTGAATTTCCAAAAAATAAATGAAGGTGATTTGCTTGCCACGCATAACGGAAAACAAATTTACAGCAAATGGAATGCCCATATTTTTATGCCCCTTTATCAAAGTCAAGGAAATGACGGATTTTTCGTTGTTCGTCAAGTGTCCTAAATTTTAGAGGTATTCCAAATCGCTTTTTTTATTCTTTTTTCCCTTTGACAAGAACTACAGCTTGTAATTCTTGTCTTTTTTTTACCCTCTATGAATTCCCATATTTTTTTATTCTCATGGAATTCTTTGATACTTTTCAAATGTGAATAAAATATTTTTGGATGATTAAATAAGTGAACAGATTTTTCGTTAAAAGTCGAATTAAAAACCAACCATCCAAAACAAACTAACCAAATGAAAAAAGGATTAAGAATTTCAATTTATTTTTTAGCAACTTTAGTATTGTTGCTCACAATACTCATAAGTTACCTAAAGTTTGCGCTTCCTAATGTAGGCAAGGCCGAATATATTGATATTGAAATCACTCAGGAAAAAATTGAACGTGGCAGGTATCTTTCTTATCATGTGATGATGTGTGCCGATTGTCATTCTGATCGCGATTTCTCAAAGTTTTCCGGACCGCCAACGCCCGGAACTGAATTTGCCGGTGGAGAAATTTTTAATCAAGACATGGGGTTTCCCGGTATTTTTGTGTCTTCAAACATCACTTCTTTCGGAATCAGCGAATGGACGGATGGCGAATTATTTCGATTGATTACAACGGGCGTTAAAAAAGACGGCGAACCTATTTTTCCCGTAATGCCTTATCATCATTTTGGAAAATTAGACCGTGAAGATATTGAATCGGTTATTGCTTTTTTAAGAACTTTGCCACCGGTTACAACAGATCACCCGACCTCAAAAGCTGATTTTCCGTTTAGTTTATTAATGAGAACCATGCCTCAAAAAGCAAATCTAACATCTAAACCTTCAAGATTCGATACTGTAAAATACGGAGAATACATTTTTAATGCAGCGGCTTGTGCAGAATGTCATACGCAATTCGATAAAGGAAAATTTGTAGGTCCCGTTGGCGGCGGCGGAAGAGAATTTCTTTTTCCCGACGGAAGCATTTTACGAGCTCCAAACCTCACCCCTCACGAAACCGGAATTAAGAATTATACAAAAGCAGAATTTATTCAAATGTTTAAACAATATTCCGATGCCGACTATGTGCTTCCCGATGTAAAACCCGGAGAATTTCAGACTTTAATGCCTTGGGTGATGTATTCCGGAATGGAAATCGATGATATCGCTGCCATTTATGATTATTTACAAACCCTCGAGCCGTATGAAAATCCCGTCGAGCGATTTACCCCGGCAACACAATGATAGTTGCTTTATATTTTTTGAATTTTCATTTAATTCTCCTTTGCTTTTAATCAAAAGTATTGATGCAAACGCGTGTTTTTTAATATCTTAGTCCAATGTTTTCAAAACGATTGACATTCATTCATTGGACTATTTTTATTTTGTTAATGTGTGGTTCAAGTTTTGTTCACGGGCAAAATTTTGATCAAAAATACATAGACCATACAATGGCTGTATTTAACGACGACACGCAAACGGAAGAAAATCGTGAATTAGAAATTCATAAATTACAAAATTACATTTATCAGCAACCGGAATCGGAACAGTTAGCAATCTTCGATTCTATTTTTCTCAATACAGAAAATCAGCTTGAGCTTACTCCTTTAGTTGATGCTTATGTCAAACTCTTGGTAAAACAAAGAAACATTAGTAAAGCGGTAGATGTGTATTTAAAAACCGCTTGGAATTATATTAACAGAAGCAACAAAAAAGCACTGCATGTTGCCGACAAAGCATTAAAACTATCCAAAAATCACCATTTTTACACAGGAATCGTCAAGTCATTAGAGGTCAAAGGATTATATTATGAAATAATTTTAGGAGATGTCGAAAAAGCTTCACAGTTTTATTTTGAAGCAATTGAAATTTGTAAAAAGCACCAATTGGCTTATATCGCCGATATGTTTCACACGGTAGGCGTTCTTTTTCATACCAGTGACAATTACGAAAAAGCACAGTCGTATTATGAAATGGCTTATGAAGAAGCCAAAAGACAGCACAATACAGAACTTTTGAAAAGATGTTACATCAATCTCGGGAGTGTTCATTCGTCCTTGGAAAATTATCCGGTTGCAGAATCCTATTTTTTACAAAGTTTAGAAATTCCTGAAAATGAATCGTATAATTATGACGCCTATGCTAATTTGGGAAATTTGTATTTGCGTCAACAAGCTTATCAAAAAGCCTTGCCACATCTTGAACGCGCAACGGAAATGCATCCAAACAATCCGGATGCGAATATCAATCTGCGGTTTTTGATTGATGCAAAAGCAAGCTTAAAAGACACTTCAGAGATGCATCCTATTCTCACACGTGCTGAAAATGCCATTACTTCAATTCCCTCATTACGAGACAAATCGCTTTTGTTACGCTCTATTTCAGAATACTACAAAACTACCGGCGATTATAAACAAGCATTCCTATACAACAATGCTTATTTGACCACTTATGAACAACTTATTGAAAATCAGAAAAATGAAACTCTTTTAGATTTAGAGGCAAAATATCAAAGTGAAAAGATAAAAACTTCATTGGCAAAAAAAGAGAAACAACAAACCTTATTATTAATTGGCGGTGGAATATTGGTATTGCTCACCATTGGTTTTTACTTTTTTCACAGAAAACGACTGCACTATAAAAATACCATTCAACAGCAAAAAATCAAAGAACTTACCCAAAAGAATAAATTGCTTGCCATGAGCAGTATTATCGAAGGTCAAGAAGCAGAACGGTTGCGCATTGCCCAGGATTTACATGACAGTCTCGGTGGCTTGTTAAGCAGTGTTAAAGCACATTTTACTATTTTTAAAAATCAATTTGACAAGGAAGAGCAATTAGAAATAACCCAAAAAACTTACCAACTTATTGACGCATCTTGTACAGAGGTTCGCCGAATTTCACACAATATGATGCCTCAATTTTTAAATCTTGTCGGCTTGGAAGGTTCCATAGAAGATATCGCAGAACAGTTGAGTTCTTTGGGAATCAACGTTACAGTTGACATTCATAATTTGCCCGAATCGATAGATGCCACAAAACAAATTACTATCTTTAGGCTGATTCAGGAAATTTTATCCAATGTCCGCAAACACGCAAATGCCAAAAACCTTTTGATTCAACTGATTGGTTCCGAAAATGAAATTCAATTGATTATTGAAGATGACGGACACGGATTTGATTATGAAGCAGCTCTTAAAAACAAAGGATTGGGATTGAACAATATCAACCGAAGAGTAGAATTTCTCGAAGGAACCATCCAATGGGAAAGTGTTATCAATGAAGGAACGACAATTACCATAAACATCCCTTTAAGCCCATGAAGATAAAAGTTTTTATTATCGACGATCATAAAATGGTCATAGAAGGACTTGAATTGCTATTAACCAATCACGATGAAATTGTCTTTGTGGATTATGCACTTAGCGGAACAGAAGCCTTGGAAAAAATTTCGGCAGCAAAACCCGATGTGGTACTGTTGGATGTAAATATGCCTCATATGAATGGTTTTGAAACCTGTAAAAAAATTCTTCAATTGCATCCCGAAATTAAAATAATTGCAATTTCAATGCACAAAGAAAGCAGCCTGATTAAATTGATGCTAGGCACCGGTGCCAAAGGATACGTACTTAAAAATGCAGGACAAGCTGAAGTAATTAAAGCAATAAAAGCCGTTTACCAAGGAAAAAATTATCTAGACGAAGAAGTAAATGAAATCTTAATCAGCAGCATTACCAAAGCTGCAAAACAAAATGTTTCCAATTCATTTCCAAAACTTTCGCGCAGAGAAAAAGACGTGCTCAGGCTCATTATGGATGAAAAAACCACTCAGGAAATTGCCGATAAGTTAAACATCAGTTTCGGTACGGTAGAAACGCATCGGCGAAATATGCTCATCAAAACCGGCGCGAGAAACACTGTCGGATTGGTGAAATTTGCTTTTGAATACAACTTATTGGATTGATTGTTTATTGTTTTGTAAGCGTTCGAAATTCAACCCGCCGCTTTAATTCATTTCCAAAATCATCAATTACAAGCAGGGTATACTTCCCCGGAACAGGCAAAAAGCTCAATTCATGAAAATTCGTGGTCATTCCGATAAATTCGTTGTCCAGATACCAATAAACATTTGTTTCAGGCTGTCGGTGTGCGAGTTTAAGAATGATTTCATTTTTGAATTCGTGAAAATTCGTAGGAATGATTACAATTTCATTTTCTTTGGGAAAAATAAAATCCATATGATTTTTAGCTTCGCTGTAACAATTTGCTGCAAAAGGCGGTAAAATTTTGTATTCCGGATGATTTCCTGCATAATAATGCTCCATCATCGGCGGGAGTACAAACCAGTTTTTATGTTTCATATCCGAAATTGGGTAACAAGAAGAATTCACTTGATATTGTTCCGTTTTATCTAATATAATTGGAAAATGATACATGCACGTAGCCGATTGTTCTCCTGATTTTGGAATCCATTGCATTTCGGATTTCTCACAATAAATTCCACTTAAAAATCCACTCTTAGAACACACCGAAACTTCTTTCAGTTCATCATACGGCGGCACAAACCATGCTGATTTTGGCAAGCTTTTTAAAACATCGAACAGCACCGGAGCGGCAGCGAGAATTCCCGTAAGTCCGGGTCTTCCTTCGCCGGTTGCATTTCCTGCCCAAACACCGATGACATATTTTGAAGTCACGCCTACTGCCCACGCATCTTTAAATCCGTAACTGGTTCCGGTTTTCCAGGCAATGGGTTGGCTGTCATTAAAAAATTGCCAACTTTCCTCCCCTTCCGGTCGGTTTACATCTTTCATCGTTTCCAGTGTGGTATAGACGGAACCGGCGTCCCAAATGGGAGGTTGAGACTGAATTTTCCCGAAATTTGCCTTTTTATTTAGAATGTAAACAGGTTCCGTAAATTGATTTTCCCGAAATTCGGAACCGGATTTTTGAATAAAATTTAATGACCCCACCAATCCCGCAGAAGCTTATGTAACATCCCACAAACTGCTTTCCGCCCCACCCAAAATAAACGACAATCCGTAATGATTCGCAGGCTTATCGATTCCTTTTTGATTGGTTTTTTCCAAAGCATTGTAAAATCGTTGAATGCCGTAATCCCGCAACATACGAACAGCCGGAATGTTCAAAGAACGTGCAAGCGCAGTACTTGCTGGAACAGCTCCTTGAAAACTTTTGTTGAAATTTTGAGGAACATATCCGTTTATTGATGTCGGAATATCACTTACCAGCGCATTCGGTAGGAGTTCTCCGGAATGTAAAATAGAAGTATATAAAAACGGTTTTAAAATGCTTCCCGTACTACGATACCGCTGAATGATATCGACATGATTTTTATATTCGGATGTTGTGGGAGAATTTCCGACATATGCCAAAACCTCACGCGTTTCAATATCCAAAACCAAAACGGAAAGATTGTGTATGTGATTTTGTCGCAATTGAAAATAATGTTCCAGAACAATTTTATTTACTTGATTTTGCAAGTGAAAATCGAGCGTAGAAACGACGTATTCCCCCGGATTTTCGCTTCTTATTTTCTCGGTAAAATGAGGGGCAATATCGGGTAAAGGGTGCGGTTTATCGGGTAAATTTTCTGCTTTTGCCAATTCATACGTAATTTCATCAATAACATTTTTTTGATAAAGTTTATAAAGTAATTTATCCCGTTTTTCTTTTAAAAGCATTTCATTTTTTCCCGGAAAAATCAAAGAAGGTGCATTGGGGAGCACTGCCAAAGCTGCAGCTTGTCCCCAAGTAAGTTCGGTGGAAGGTATTCCGAAATATCGCCAAGAAGCCGTTTCTAATCCGACAACATTCCCGCCGAAAGGTGCATGCGTGGCATATAAATTCAGTATCTCCTTTTTACTGTATTTTACTTCCAATCGTGTTGCCTGAGCAACTTCAATTAATTTTTCTAAATAATTGCGCTTTTTGTCTTTCCTTGATAATCGGATAACCTGTTGCGTAATTGTACTTGCTCCGCGACGCGGATGTCCTTTTAGATTATTGACGAACGCCTTGGTAATAGCAAACGGATTAAATCCGGGATGCGAATAAAAATATTCATCTTCAAAAAGCAAAATACATTTTTCAAACCGATACGGCACCGAATCCATTTGAGGAAATCTCCATTGTTGGTCATCCGCAATGCGCGCTCCGAGTAATTCACCGGAACGACTAGTGACTACTGTTGCTGTAGGCACTTCAAAAAGTGGAAATGACAATGAAAAATACCATGCTGAAAACAAAACCGTCCCAATGATAATTTTAATTTTATGACGTCGAATGTATTTTAATAACTTTTCTCTCAAAACATTTTGCTGTGCTTATTTCACTACTTCTATCCATTTTCCTTTATTTCGAACAAAATAAGAACGATCGTACATTCCTTCTGCTTGCGTTCCCGGTAAATAATAGACTCCCAAATAGGAAGCATTTAATTTTACGATAAACGTTCGTTTTTCTTTTGCTTTTAAATCAAAGAAAAAATGCACGCGGTCATCCCGAATATCCGTATATCGAGCAGTTCCGGAAGCACCTCCGGCATATTCGGTAAAAGATGTGTTTACAATTTCCCAACCACTTGGAAATATTTGTGTCAATGCAATATTTTTCACATCGTCACGACTTATATTTTCTACAGTGATTTTAGCAATAATTTCAGTCCCTTGCTTCAGTTTATCAATATTTACAGAAGCATCGGTTTCATCGATAAATGAAGTTTGAACCGTAAGCTTGTTTTGTTCTGTAATTTCCTCGCCCACAGGAGGTTTACCGGTTTGAACTAAGGAAACGTAAATCAAATTATCATATTGATTTTTAAGTTCCACCGTATTATTTCCCATTCCAAAAGACAATTCTTTTGTTGCCATTGCATGCGACGTTTTGATTTCTTCGGTTTTTCCGTTTTGAGTCACATTTAAATGAAGTGCTTTTCCTCCGTTTTCTTTAACCATTTTTGCCATTGCCAATAATGCATAAGCTGTTTCCTGAGTACTCATCCATCGATCGGATGATAAATCTTTTGCGAGTGAAGTTGCCAGTTCAAAGGCTTCGTTATTATTGAGCATGACAAAGGTTTCTAATGCCATGGCTTTATTTCTGACGGGCGATCCATACGAATAAACATCTTCTTTTTTTGGAATAAAATGAATCGTGGCTTTTTGAATTAATTCATTTGCTACTTCCGTTTTACCTATCAATGCATAGGCTGCCGCAAGTCGCAAACGAGCGTCATTGCTTATGTCCTTACTTTCTCTCAAGCGATTCATAACAGCCAACTCCGGTTGTCCTGCCAATGCTAAAGTATAGAGTCTGTAAGCTTGAACAAATGTCGAATTGAACTCCCTGTCACTATTCCGCCACTGCCGCGCTTTTTGTTGTTGATAAGCAATCCAATTATTTAAAAATCCTACCGGCAGTACATATCCTTTTTGTCGTGCTTCTAACATAAAATGTCCGGCGTAATTGGTGCTCCAATCATCCGTTGCATTCTCACCCGGCCAATAAGACAATCCGCCGTTTCGAAGTTGATAGTGATGCATCCTGCTAATTACGGCTTCCACATTTTCTTGAATTTTTTGTTTTTGATGTGTCGATAGATCAAAAATAGCTGACAAGTATAATTGCGGAAATCCTATGGAAGTTATTTGTTCCAAACATCCATATGGATATTGAATTAAAAATTCCATTCTTCCCGAAAAATTTATGGGTGGTAATGTAGAAAACTCAAGCGTGGCTGTATTGCTCCCCCCTATTCCAAAAGGTGAAAATTTCAATTCTTTTACACCTTGTCCCGGAAGTTCATATTTAGTAGTTTTGGTAACCATCGGATTCGGATTCACCACATCTATTTCCACTTTTGATGTTGCCAATTCTCCATTTGCTTTTGCTATAATTTCAACAGATTGCACCGATTCAGAAGGCAATACTTCGAATTCAAAATTTACGATTTTTTCGCCCACATCTGTGAAATTCACTGTTCTTGAAACATTTTGTAAAGGTTTTAATCCGGACGAAGTTTTTACGGTAACATCCACGGATTTCAACGATTTTTCCATCGCAAAAACTGTTACCGGAAGTGTAACTCTTTCACCGGGAGAAAGTTTTCGAGGCAAGGAAGCAAGAACCATGAGCGGTTTTTTCACTTGAACTGTTTTCTCCGCACTTCCATACGCCTGATTTGTAGCATCTCCGGCTACAACCATCGCACGAACAGAACCGACATAGTTTGAAATTAAAACTTCGTGTTGCGCGGTATTTCCGGCATTTAAGGTAAAAGGACCCAGAAATTTCACAACCGGTTTGAAACGTTCGGCTTTTCTGTTTTTAGCTGCAATGGCATCATCCCCTCCTCCTATGGTATAAATATTTTCTACGGTACCCGAATACGCACCGATTACAAAATCATACATATCAAATGTTTTTACGCCAAGCGCTTCTTTTCCGTAAAATTCATCGTGAATTGCCGGAGTTTTAAAGCGCGTTAAATCCAACAATCCTTCATCAACGATTGCAAGCGTATAAGTCATAGGCAATCCTTGAGCTTCTGAAACCTTAACAGTAAATTTCTCATCCGGCTTGACCACATTCGGAAGGTGAATTTTTGGCGATAAAAGGGTGTTTTTATTGTTAACTGTAATGGGAACAACGCCATAGAGTCGCATCGGAAGATTATTTTTTACTTGATAATGTGGTTGCAATAGCGAAATGGAAACATATACATTGGGACTCATCTTTTCGGTGATGTCAAACGATGTAGTGGTTATTCCTTTTGTAGTTTCAATCCATTCGGAATAGAGCACTTCCGTTCCGTTTTCAACGCTCAACAAAGCAATACCTTCACTCCCGGAGGGAAATGAAAGTTGTGCAATATCGCCTACTTCATAACTGTCTTTATCGGATGAAAAATACAGCATTTTTGCACTTTCCGCATTCATATCCGAAGGACGATCCCACCAGTTATTATAAAAATAAGTCACTGTTCCGGTAGCGTGTCCGGAGTTTAAATCAACGATGCGTATCAAATAACGTCCCGAATCCGAATCCGGAACATTTACGGTAAACGAACCTTTACCTTGTGCATTTGTTTCTATCTCAAATTGTTGCATCGGTCGATGGACGTTTGACGCTTCGTATTGAGACAAATTGTCTTCTCCTCGATTCCACCACCATTGCCACTCAATGCGATAGAGTTTTACATCTAATTTTCGGTTTCCAACAGTCTTGCCGTGCATATCCGTTGTAACCACTTCAAAAGTCGTATTCTGATTGGTATTGTAGGATTCGTACTCATTTCGCGGCGGCATTTTCAAACCGACAAAATAATTGAATGGTGCCAAGTCTTTTGTAATGACATCCATTGAAAAATCGCCTCCGCCTTCATATACCTTGGTTAAAAATGAAGCGCTCAACATTCCCGGTGCACTTCGTTCGAATTCGATTTTCTTGTTAAACGACAACACTCCTTCCGTGGAAAGCGTACCTGCTACCACATTCATTTCTATTTCGTCAAATTTTCTCACCGGATCCGTAAAAATATAATTCGGATGTTGGGAGAATCCCGTGGACGATGAACGAATTGTAACTGTAGCATCCATTTTTAAATTTCGTGCAGGTGCTCCTTGTAACCACGCAGCTTTTACGACACCTGAAATAGGTTTTTGAGCAGCTAATATTTCATCATCAAAATCCATCATTACTTTTAACCGATTTGGTTTAATTGATGCCAATCTGAGTATTTTAGTAAATTGTACGCCACCTACATTTACCGTTGCTTCCCAATTTCCATTAGGTGCAAAGTCGTCGGTAGTTATTGGAAAATAGAAAAAGTGTTCTTGAGCTACATCGCTTTTTTCTTCTGTATGACGAATAAAATTCTGAACCAATTTTCCGCGCGCATCTGTTAATGACATCGTAATCGGATGTCCTTTTGGCAAAGGATTGGCTGCATCGTTTAGAACGAAAGTAAGATGAATGCTGTCTCCGGGACGATACACGCCTCTTTCCGTATAAAGAAACCCTTTCAATCCGCGCTGCAATTCTTTTCCGGAAATATCAAAATTGCTCATCGACAATGCATTCCCGTCTTCAAGTTTTAAATAAGCATAATTATTTCCTTTTTTGGCAATTGCAAATGCTGCATGATTATTGATTTTTGCAACTGCCATTCCGTTGTTATCAGTAGTAACGGTCTGAATTTTATTTTTTTGATAATTGTATAAATCAATCTCCACTTTTGATTCCGGAGCGGTTGACAATAAATTACTTGCAAAGAAGTGATAAGTTCCGTTTGTTCCTTTTTTTACAATCAAACCCAAATTGGAGCCCAAAACGTTTGCGGTCACAAATCGGTTTTCATTGTAATAAGCAGGATGACAAGGGTTGTCACGTTGTTGCCAATTGTAATTGTATCTTCTCCAACTGTATGTTTGATTGTTCCAATACGCTTCTTCACGAACTTCTTCGTCTGTAATTAAATCCAAGTCGTCATAATAATAGGATGGATAATCATCATCGGAAAAAGTGGAGTTCTCACATTCATACCGAATGTATTCCGGTTTAAAACTCAATTCTACCTGATAAATAGCGCCGGGAGAAGCTTTAAAATACTGAGATAAGTCTATTGCATAAGCACGCCAATTTTCACTCAGCACAAATTCCTGATTGCCCAAATCGATGGTTTGTTTTGCGATGCGTCTTCCAACGCGCCGAATGTCATAAACATTGTTATCATTTAAATTATATCCTTGGAGAAATTGCAATACGTTTTGCTCATAAATCTCAATAATTCTCACATCTATTTTTGAAAGATTGACAGCTTCAAAATACAGAGGAGTTTGATGAGAATCGGGTAAAATCACGCTTTTTGAAACCATTCTCACTCCCGGTTTGAGTTGTTCAAAAGATACTGTTTGACGGAAGTCTTCTTCCAGTCGATATCCGTACATATCTTTAATTCCATTAAACACAGTTACTTCCACATAACCTTCCAATCTGTTTTGCGGATAAACATTTAAAACATTTCCTTCTACTTCATAACGAACATCGTGCATGTCGCCAATACTTACCAATCCCGAAAAGTCTTGACCGTCTTCTAACGGATTGGAAAAATTGATTTTCAACATTCTTTGCGGTGAGGCAGTTGTAGTCATTTTCACAACTGTCATTTTTGGTTTTTGAGGAATGCTGTAGGTAAATCCGCCATCATTTTTAATATTCAGTGCTTTTCCTTTCCATCCGATATAAATTTCCGTGTTGTCATCAGCGCGTGAAATATTGTCCACGACCATATTAAATACATTTCCATGGGGTAAATTCTCCGACCAGCGAATCGGAAGATTTTCCCCATTTTGTGTGACATAAATTATTTCTTGAGCTTTTTCCAATGAAATTACATCCGAGGCCGTTAATTGAAGTTCTAAATAGTATAATTCATCTGAAGAAGACTGAAGATTTCCGGCGGATACTGTAAAATTGGGAGCAATTGTTTTAAAACTGAATGAAAAAGTTTTGGAATCTTTCGGTTGATTGGGATAGATTTTATCAATCCTATCTTTGACAAAATAATCTGAATCGCGTTTTAATGGTTCGTTCGGTTGAAAAATCAATTCATTGTCGTTTGTTAATTTTAAAACGCCGGCTGTCTTTGGTGAAATTTCTAATAAATCATTGTTTATTTCCCCTTGATTATCCAATGGTTTTACCAATCCTACCCGGATGTCGGTCATAATGGACTTCACTCCGTAAGTAGTGTGGGAAATATATTCTTTAAACAAAAATATACTGTCAGTTTTTGATGTAGCACTTTGTTCCTTGCAAGCTGATACGACGATGCTTGTAAGCAAAATAAAAAGTATAAAACGAGAAGATTTCATAAAATGGAAAGGTCATTAAAAATAAACAAAAGGGAAAACCAGTATGGAAATATTTTGTATAAAAATAGTACTATAAAATTAATATTTACCGATAATTTAATTCAATTTATTCTTCATTCTCAAAGAGTCCGACTGTCAATTCTCCTTTATCATTCATTGCTGCACGATACATTCCCGGAGTGTTAAATTCCATCACGATATTTCCGTATTTATCGATGGCTATAATTCCGCCGTCTCCTTGCATTTTCGGAAGTTTATTATGGATTACCTCGTGGGCTGCTTCTTGCAATGAAAGTCCTTTATATTCCATGAGTGCTGAAATATCATAAGCCGCTACGGAACGGATAAACTTTTCGCCCCAACCGGTTGCGGATACACCACACGTTAAATTATTAGCATATGTTCCGGCGCCGATAATAGGCGAATCTCCAATTCTGTTCCATCGTTTGTTGGTCATTCCTCCTGTGGAAGTTCCGGCGGCAATATTTCCGTGTTTGTCCAATGCAACGCATCCTACCGTTCCGTATTTATAATTGTTATTTTCCGGCGTTTCAGAAAAAGCTGTTTTATTTTGATGGATTATCCGTTGCAGTCTGTCATAATTTTCTTGTGTAAAAAAATATGAAGTATCTGTCATTTCATATCCGTTTTCACGAGCAAATTCCTCGGCTCCGTTTCCGTATAACATCACGTGGGGACTTTTTTCCATCACATCGCGGGCGAGGTTTATCGGATTTTTTATTCTCCGAATACCGGCTACTGCACCGGCGTTTAAGTTTTTACCTTCCATTATGGAAGCATCGAGTTCGTTTCGTCCTTCGTGGGTAAAAACCGCGCCTTTTCCTGCATTAAACAAAGGCGAATCTTCTAAAATATTGATGGTGGCAGCAACGGCATCTAACGCATTGCCTCCGTCAGCCAAAATTTGATGACCTGTTGAAATCGCTTCTTTTAATTTCTGAGTGTAAGCATTTTGCATAGAATCACTCATGTTCTCTCGAAGAATGGTTCCGGCACCCCCGTGTAAAACAATTGCAAATTCATTTTGAATTTCATCGGATAAAACTGCTGCATTTTCTGTGTTTTGTTTATTCCCGCACGAGAAAAATAAAATGGATAGAACTAATAAAAATAAACTTCTCACAATTATATTTTTGTTACAAGATAGAATATTAAACTTGTTTTTAGGGCATCATTTTGAAGGTTTCTTCTGTCAAACCGCTTTGATTTTCTATTTTTCTATTAAATTTACGTGTTTAAAACCTACAATTATGGCTATTCAAAAACCTTTTAACCTATTAAAATGGGTGGATGAAAACAGAGATAAACTAAAACCACCTGTTGGAAATAAAAACATGTATGTGGAATCCGATGATTATATCGTAATGATTGTGGCGGGTCCCAATGCGCGAAAAGATTATCATTATAACGAAACTGAAGAACTTTTTTATCAATTGGAAGGAAACATAGAAGTTGCCATTCAGGAAAATGGCGAAAAGAAAATTATGAAATTAGGACCCGGCGATATGTATTTGCATCCAGCCAAAGTTCCTCATTCACCAAGTCGAAGTGCCGGTTCCATTGGACTTGTCATTGAGCGAAAACGTAAAGATTTAAAAGGAAAAGACGGATTGCTGTGGTTTTGTGATGCTTGCAATAACAAGCTTTATGAAGTTTATTTTCCCTTAGACGACATCGAAAAAGATTTTTTAAAACACTTTAAACACTTCTATACTAGCGAAGAATTACGAACCTGTAATGTTTGCGGGACACAGATGGAAACCGATGAACGCTTTGTGGGAAGTTGACAATCATTATTCTTAAAATAATCTAAAAATACCCTTTTTCGGGTATTTTTTTTATTTGTAGAGCACGCTACATTTGAATTCATAAAATATAAAAACCAACCTATTATGAAATCCAAAGTTATTTTAATTATTCTTATTGTTTTTTCGTTTGCTTCTTGTAAAACAGTCAAAATGGGATCGTCTAAATCTCTTGATGTTTTAGGAGCCGGCGTCATTCAGTTGCCGGTAGTTGCAGAACTTGAAGTCAGTTCTAAAAAGGCTTCATTTACACAAACCTTTTCAAACTCTTCAACAAGCAACGATGCAAAAAACGAAGTAATTCGCTCGTTATTAAAGCAATACAATGCCGATGTTTTGATTGAACCGGTTTTTGAATCCATCACGCAGGGAATGAAAACAACGTTAACGGTTTCCGGTTATCCTGCTACTTATAAAAATATGAGAACCATTGAACAAAAGGATTTGGATTTAATTGAAATCGAACCAACATTCA
Source organism: Bacteroidota bacterium (assembly GCA_012522045.1). Lineage (GTDB taxonomy): Bacteria > Bacteroidota > Bacteroidia > Flavobacteriales > Flavobacteriaceae > JAAYLC01. The sequence goes on along the minus strand of JAAYLC010000031.1, from coordinate 20,790 downwards.
TTCAGAAAACACAAGAAAATGTTTCGGTTACTGAAGCAAAAGGAAAATCAAAGAAAAAGTAATCAACTAACAAGCTAACTAACCACCCCCGATAAATCCATAGATTTATCGGGGGTTTATTTTTTTAAGCTTATACTTGCTTTTTAATATCTTGTAATTGCTCCGAAACCATTGAATTTTTGCAATTCGCCTTTAGGAAGGAAAATCACGTCACCACCATAATCCATGTTTATTTCAATCATTTCATCATAAATATCGTCAATGATACCGGTGTCATTTCTTCTATCTTCCGATACATATTGAATCTGTTTATCGTCCGTAAGTATTGCCGGTTGAAACAAGCCTCGTTCTACAAATAGAGTTTGTACCCTTCCTTCGTGAATGGCTTGCCAAATTTCGTTCGTGTCACTTAAAAATTTGTTTTCGGAAACTGCTTTTCTCAGTTCTTCTTTTCGTTCGTTATTTCTTTGTACGATATACTCGCGTAATTCTTCCCACGATTCTTCAACGATACTATGAACCGGGGAGTTAATCATATTTTTGTTCAATTGAATCGGGAGAATCGTTTCTTTTCTGTCGACAACCTTCATATATTGATTGCAATTTTCTTCCAAACCACAAATAAAAACAGGCAACGGATTATTTTTTCTCACTTCATTTACTTTCTTATCTGTCTGATTAAAATATTCCAACAAAATATTTGTTTCTTTTGAAGCTACAGATTGTGCGGTTCTTTCTACGACATAATTATTTTTAAAAGGAAAGTCTCCCCCAACTTCGCGAACCGATTTATCGTTAGATGCTTCAATGAGTCGGGTATTGTCTTGGCTCAGCACTAAAATATAATATTGAACTTCCTTGTGTAAAGCTCTGATTAAGTCTCTCGTAGCAAAAGTTTCATCGATTACGACTCTGTCATTTACTTTTATGGGCAGTCGCATGATTTCGGCAATATTTTCATTGACAAAAAGAATCAAACTTTCAATGTTCTGGCTGTGGTCAATACTATTTGCCAACTCGTGTACCCGATCAATTAATTTCTGAGCTTCTTTCTTGTCCAAATCGTTATAAAGCCGTTTTTCGACTTCTTTAATATGATTTTTTAATCGCAAACCGTCATTTAGATAATCCGGTTTTGTTCGGTGGGAAGTCATAATAATGGTGATGCATTTTTTGGAGCGGATGCTTTGAAGTTCTCTGATTTTTTTATTCATATCCTAGAAGTTTTAAGTTAATACATTTTTTAAAAAAAGAACAAACACATTTTCAAAATAGCGTTTATATTCTTAAAATGGAAAATTAACCCATTATTTTGTAATAAAAGCTGATAAAAAGCAGATTCGTCCTAAAATTGTATTAAATAGGGGCTTATTTTTTTGTTAATTGAAGAAATCATGGCAAGTTTTGGGGAATCATCTGTCTTTTTCAGCCAAAACAGGAAACTTCGCAGGCGTAAACAACAATATTATTAGGGTAATTATTCCGGCAATTGCCAAGCCTAAATATACTTGATGGGTAGCCTCAAAAAACACTTGACGGAGATAAAAGTGAACATCGGATGATGCGTTATTCGCTTGAAGTACGTCCACTACTTTGTTGACACTTGGCAACTTGGCTTGTAACGCTTCAGGAGCATTATAAACTTTATCGGAAATAACGGAATTAAAAATGGCTGCAAAAATCGCTGCTCCCAAACTTTGTCCGAAGTATCTTGAAAACATACTGATTCCTGTTACAGTTCCTCGTTGCGTCCAAGGAACTGTCGATTGAATACCGACGATCAAAGGTGTAGTAATTAGTCCGAAACCGGCACCTAAAGTCATTTGAACCAAGATTAAAGTTCCAACCGGTCCCGGAAAAGGCATAGACAAAAATATGAGTGCACCAAGGATCACAATACAAATTCCCACTAAGGCAGTGTTTCTGAATCCCACCCTTAAATACAATCTTCCGGACAACCCTGAAGACAACGGCCACGTAATGCTCATACTTGCCAAAATAAATCCGGCTGCCATAGCTCCCAAACCTGTAACGGATTGTGCAAAAACAGGCAAATACATACTGGGGCCCATTGTGGCAACCCCCATCCCTATGGTTGCCAGATTTGCGCCTACAATTACTCTTTTTTTCCAAACCCAACCGGGCAAAATAGGTTCTTCTGCTTTTTTCTCAATTTGAATGGTGATTAAAATCAACACGATACCTATTGCTATAATTACCGCTGTTTGCCACGAAAACCAATCCCACGATTGTCCTCCTTGAAGCAATCCGAACATAAGGACACTTCCGGTTATTAACATGGCAATTGCTCCTGCCCAATCAACCTTATGGCTTTTGAGCGTGACATTTTCATAAAGGTATTTTGAAATCAAGAAAATTGCTGCCAGTCCCAGAGGAATGTTAATAAAAAAAATCCAGCGCCATGAAATATAATCCGCAAAAAAACCGCCAATGGCGGGGCCCAAAATTGCCGATACACCCCAAACACTGGAGAGCCATCCTTGAATTTTAGCACGTTCTCGGATGGTGTAAATATCTCCGGCAATGGTATTAACAGTTGCCATTATTGCGCCTGCACCCACAGCCTGAATTCCGCGGAAAGCAATAAGCGAAACCATATCCCAAGCTGCTCCGCAAGTTGCAGAGCCTATTAGAAAAACAATAACTCCAAATATTAAAATGGGTTTTCTGCCGTAAATATCAGCGAGTTTCCCATAAACAGGAATGGTAATGGTTTGAACAAGAAGATATATGGAAAACAGCCAACTGAACAATGAAAAACCTCCCAAATCACCTACAATTTGAGGGATGGCGGTTGCTACAATCGTATTGTCCATCGCAGCCAAACTCATTGTCAGCATCAAAGCAATCAGCACCAAATCCTTGCGCATGCGCTTCGCAGGCTTTTTGACAAAATCTTTTTCTTGCACTTTTTTTATGCAAATATAATCAAAGTAATACCCTTAAATTTTTTAATGCTTTCTGAAAAGATTTTTTAAAATATAGATTCTCAGATGAACGCGATTAATTAAAAAACCTCCTGAATTTTAAAAACTCAGGAGGTTGAATTATAATTTTTAAAAAACATTATTCTGAAATTGTCAACTCATCAATGATATGTGTTGCTCCGGCAAATTTATCGATAATGAATAAAACGTAACGGATATCGACATTGATGGCTCTTTGTAATTCAGGATCGAAAATTACAGCGCCTGCCATCGCTTCAATATTTCCGTCAAATGCAATACCAATCAATTCTCCTTTTCCATTTAAAACGGGAGAACCTGAGTTTCCGCCGGTAATGTCATGATCTGTTAAGAAATTGACAGGTAAATAACCGTTTTTATCGGCATAGCGTCCATAGTCTTTTTCATTGTATAATTGAATCAATTTTTCGGGAATGTCAAACTCGTCATCACCGGGTTTATACTTTGCAATGGTTCCTTTTAAAGTGGTGTAGTAATTTATTGCAGCGTCGTTGTTTCCTTTATCCGGAAGCGTACTGATTTTACCATAAGTCAATCTCAGGGTACTATTGGCATCCGGATAATATTTTTGTTTTGGATTTTGTTCACGCATTCCTTGAATCATCATTCTGTATGCCTTCTTAAAATTATTGTCCCACTCTTTTTCTTCGTCGGATTTCATTCTGTAACGGTTTAACAAGTCTGTGGACAATGCAAACAATTCATCAGATTTCAGCACTTCCAAATCGGGATTGGCAATAAAAGCTTCTATTTTATCTCTTGAGCTGAACAAGCTTTCATTGGTGATGGTTTCAATATAACGCATCCAAGCTTCTTTGCTGTTTCCTCCTTGTTCTGCTAAACTTGCCACCATTGGAGCCGGATTATGAGCTTTTTGAGAATATAAAGCCAATTGAGAAGCAAGTAACTCTATTTCCAAAGGCAAATACATTCCTTTATAAAAATCGTCCAACGCCTCTTGAATTCTCGGCAAAACCTCACTTCTTTTTGCTTCATTCTGTTCAGCATAATAACTCAATGCATTCCCCATTTGGTAGGGCCAAACTGCAAGTTGGCTTCGGAGTAAGATGGACAAATAATTGTTATGCCTGCTTATTTCGTTAGTATTGTTGTAGTACGAATTTATAACGGGCATTACATTTTCATATTTTTTATTTTTCTTTTTAGAAGCCCATTTTTGAAATTTCTGCTCTGTTTTTCTTTTGCTGGCGGCAGTATTATGAAATTTTAAAGCTTCGATCATTCCTTGGCGGTTTTTCCAATAATTGGCAATTCGCGCATAATCAGATGCATAGTCCAGCTTGATCTGTTGTCTTTTGTTCATGTGCTTTTCCATGACGTCCATGGCCACGCGTGAAGCTTCTACCCAAGCAGGATATGCATAATTCACATTCTGTTCAATTCCTCCGGATGGCATCCATCGATTGGTACGTCCGGGATATCCGAGAATCATTGCAAAATCATTTTCTTCAAATCCTTTTATACTGGTAGTCAAATGATATTTTGGTTGCATCGGAATGTTATCCTCAGAATATTCAGCAGGATTTCCGTCTCGGTCGGTATAAACTCGAAATAAAGCAAAATCACCGGTATGTCTTGGCCATTCCCAGTTATCGGTGTCCCCACCGAATTTTCCGATGCTGTTGGGAGGTGTTCCTACCAATCGCACATCCGGAAAATCTTGATAGACAAAATAATAATATTCATTACCGCTGTAAAAAGGACGTACGGAAACTGTGTATTTTCCACCTTCGTTATTTTCTTGTTCTATTTTGGAAATTTCTCTGTTGATTACAGCTTCTCGTTCTTCTTCGGTCATTTCATCGTTTACTAATGAAAGTATTCGATTGGAAACATCATCCATTCTGATAAAGAAACGCACGGAAAGATTTTTCGGTTTTAATTCATCTTGGTGCGTTGCCGCCCAAAAACCATTGGTTAAGTAATCATTTTCTTCTGTTGAAAGCTCGGCAATTTGACCATAACCACAATGATGATTTGTAAGTACCAATCCGTTTTTTGAAATAATTTCAGCTGTACATCCGCCACCAAATTGGACAATGGCGTCCTTAAGGCTTGAATTGTTTATACTGTAAATTTCTTCGGCAGTAAGCTGAAGACCCATTTTTTCCATATCCCTTTGATTCAATCTTTGGATATGCATCAAAAACCACATTCCTTCATTTGCATGCAACGGAAGTACGATTACAGCAAGAAGAAATGAAATGACAATTTTTTTCATTGAAAATATTTTACAAAAATTAACAGTTGGTAAATATAAGAGGAATCTCCTATTCGTCAATACACCTCACATTCAAAAAACCAATGAATGTGAAATTTAACGAATTTAAAATGCTGATTATTCACTCCGACCTAAAGCCAAGCTTATTGATAAATGAAGCTACTCAATCACATGTTGGGAATAATTTCGCCATTTTTCCAAGCATGTTTCCATATCCTCGGGAATGGAACTTTCAAAACGCATAAATTCTCCTGAAATCGGATGTATAAATCCTAATGTACGAGCGTGTAAAGCTTGTCTGGGGAGTACTTTAAAACAATTTTCGACAAACTGTTTGTATTTCGTAAAAGTAGTTCCTTTTAATATTTTGTCGCCCCCATAACGTTCGTCATTAAACAGCGTGTGTCCGATGTGTTTCATATGAACGCGTATCTGATGTGTACGACCGGTTTCCAATCTGCAAGAAACTAAAGTGACATAACCCAATCTTTCCAAAACTTTGTAGCGGGTAATTGCAGGTTTCCCCTGTTCTTTTTCATCGCCTTCAAAGACAGTATTTTGCAAACGGTTTTTAGGATGACGCCCGATATTTCCTTCAATAATTCCTTCATCATTTACTACATTTCCCCAAACCAGTGCCACATATTCCCGTTCGGTACTTTTGTCAAAAAATTGTTTTGCAAGGTGCACCATCGCTTCTTCGGTTTTTGCAATGACCAAAAGACCGCTTGTGTCTTTGTCAATTCTATGAACCAAACCCGGACGATTGCTGCTGTTGTTCGGAAGATTTTCAAAATGGTAGGTCAGTGCATTTATAAGAGTTCCGCTATAGTTACCATGCCCCGGATGTACTACCATTCCGGCAGGTTTGTTTACCACAACCAATGCTTCGTCTTCATAAACAATATCCAAAGGAATGTTTTCAGGAACCAAGAGATATTCATAAGGTGGGTGTTCAAAAAGTACGGTAACCACATCGCCGCCTTTTACCTTGTAATTGGATTTTACAGGTTTGTCATTTACAAAAATATTCCCGGCTGCTGCAGCTTTTTGAATTTTATTTCGAGTTGCATTTTGAACAAGATTCATCAAGAATTTATCCACGCGTAATGGATTTTGCCCTTTATCGGCAACAAAACGATAATGTTCATACAACTCATCATTACCTTCTTCTTCACTATTTTCTTTAAAATTCATTGTGGTATTCTTCTGGATGTTCTTCATTTTCTCCCGCTTCATCATTTGAATCTGTATCATCTGAAAACAATCGGTTAAGGGATTGATCGCCAACGACTAAATCAATCACGGAAGTTTTGGGAATTTCAGCACCGGGTTCTAACAATTCTCCGCGATATCTCATTTCCAAAACATTGTCGCTGATATCGGGTTCGTAACTTATTTCTCCTATTTCAAATCCCATTCCAACCAAAGTTGGTTCGGCTTGTCGGAGTGTTCTGCCTATAACGTTGGGAACTTCCACGTCGTAATATCCCGATGGATTTAATGTGAGGTATAACTTTCTGTTTTCTTTTACATATTTCCCGGCAGGTGGAATTTGCTCAATCACCGAATATCGTGGAAACTCGGGATTGTAATTCGCAGAATCTAAAATTTCATAACGCAGATTTAATTCATCCAATTTTTGTTCAACTTTATCTAAAGTCATTGAAGATAAATCCGGTACTTCAATCTTTTGGTTGTGATTTGTTGTGATTCGGAGCCACCACATAATACCAAAAACCAAAAGGATGATAACCACAACAGCAAGTAACAATTGGATAAAAAAAGTACGCGTGGTCAGAAATTTAAAAAAATTCATACGGCTTGATTAAAGGTTACAAAAATATAAATTCCGAGGAATGAAAACTATAAATTCTCAGAATGCATCGCAATAAGTTTTTCTATAACTGATTTTATCCTGTTTTATTTCCGATTAAGCTATTTCCTATGGCACAATTCAAACATTTATTTTTGTCGCAGTAATTATTTTTTAATTGTAAAAGTGCCTGAGAATCTAACGAATTTACAGCCAAAGGCCGGATGCTGTTAAACTTAGATACAATTGAATTTTCCTCTGCTGCGAGCGTGGTTGCCAGTTCAATAAGGTGGTCTGAGATAGCTTCGCCGTTTCTTTTTGCGTAACTGAACTTGATTGGAATTATCGTATTCACCAATAAAAGATCAATAAATTTTTTGGTTAATTTCTTTTTGCGTTTGGCTGCAGGTACTCCAAAATTAAAATGGGTCGTCCAATAGTCTGAAGCTGCAATATCAAAAAAATCGTAAAACGCTTCTACACTATCCGTTTTAATCATCGAAGTAAAAATATTTTTATGTTGTGCGTATAAAACTGCCAATTGTGACAATCTGATGGTGGGAAAATTGGGCGGACGCAATCGAAAAAATTGTGGTTTTAAGACTGATGTATTTGTCAAATTGTATTTATGACGCACATATTTATATGTTTCTTTTAACGATTGAAAATATGCATCTTCTTTAATTTCATCTAACAATCCGGCTTGTCCCATAAATAAAGCTTCTATCATTTCTGGATTATCATTTTTCTGGATGATTTTAAAATCGAATGAACGTGCAATACTCAAGAATGAAGCGCCGTTTATTTTTAAACCAAAATTTTTAAACAACATTCTGAAAAACAATGCTTCCCAATGATTGTTAAGTTCGGAAAGTTCTTTAGAGATTAGTTTTTGCCGCTCTTCAAGACGTTCAAAATACACTCTTTCCAGCCAATTTTTAATGATAAACTCATCGATATCAGGAAGTTCATTTTCACAATTAATCCAATTTCGATGATTGGTCATTAGATTTTGATAACGATTGAGCAGATCGGAGGCGACATAGTTTGATAAAATCAGTGTCGGAATAACGGTTCCGTCCGCGCGATAAACTTCAGCATCGTGTTCCCAAACTACGTGAAGAACCACATTGGTGTATGTATCATCATTTTGATGATTGTGCACATACCAATCGGACGATTTTAAATGAATTTCAACATTTCCGGCCCAAAGTTGATTGGCAATCATGAGTTTTGCATTGAAAAAATCAGGACCGGCTTGAAGATTATGCGTTCCGGGATGATGGATTTGCACTTTTTCTCCATGAACGCATTTTAATTGCGAATGGGTCAATTTTTGAAATTTCCAAATATAGTGCAGCAACTCTTCTTTCATCCTTCAATTTCATAAATAACTTTATATGAAGGATTAAAGATAAAAAAAGTATTTTAAGTTTTAGAATTCTTCCTGATTTTCAGGTTTTTCTTCATCTGAATTCTGCTGAATCTCTTTGGCTTTAACAAAGAGAATTCGGTTCCATTTTTCCAAGCGTCGTCGTAAAAGTGTATATCGGATAAAACCAATAGTTAAAAAGAGAATACAGATAAAAATAGCCAAATAGCCCAACCAATGAGCACTTCCCGACATATCTAATTGGAGCACGCCAATTCCTCCGATAAAAAGATACAATGCCGAACGAATGTAAGAAAGCAAGGTACGTTCATTGGCGAGTTTGGTTCGTTCCAATGCTAAAATTTCACTCGTATTTGCAGGTACCGGAACAGTTCTTAAAAATCTGAAAAGCTTTTTTGCCTTTCTCATAATTTTTTTTGATTTATTTGTAATCGCTAAGAATAGTATAACTGCATGAGGTTAAAAAATAACCTAATGTTCAAAAATATACAAAATAAGTTGGTGATTATCTGTAATATTTTATAAAATAAAGTTTCGAAAAACTAAAAAACAGGTTGACCGTAAATTCAGCAAATGATTTTTGCCTATTCTTATTCAATAAATCCTTGTTCGCGCATCCAATCATCATTAAACATTTTGCCCACATAGCGACTGCCATGATCGTGGAACAATACTACAACCACGTCATCTTTGGTAAAATGCTCTTTCAGTTGCAGCACCCCTTTCATCGCTGCCCCGGCAGAATTCCCTAGGAAAAAGCCTTCTTCTTTGGCAAGTTTTTGGGTATAAATAGCAGCGTCTTTATCAGTGACTTTTGTAAATCCGTCAATCACGTCAAAATCAACATTCTCCGGTAAAATATCTTCTCCGATTCCTTCAGTGATGTAGGGATAAATTTCGTTTTCGTCAAAAATTCCGGTTTCGTGATATTTTTTAAAAACACTTCCGTAAGTATCTATTCCCCAAACTTTTACATTCGGGTTTTTTTCTTTTAAATACCTTCCCACTCCGCTGATGGTTCCCCCTGTACCCACGCCGACCACAAAATGTGTTACTTTTCCGTCGGTTTGTTCCCAAATTTCGGGACCGGTGCTTTCATAATGTGCTTGAGTATTGCTGGGATTGTCATATTGATTTACATACCAGCTGTTTGGAATTTCCTCAGCCAATCGTCTTGACACCGAATAATAACTCCGCGGATCATCAGGAGCTACTTCGGTAGGACAAATCACAACTTCGCTGCCCATCGCTTTTAAAACATCTATCTTTTCTTTGCTTTGTTTGTCGCTAATCACACAAATCATTTTGTATCCTTTTACAATTGCAGCCAGTGCAAGCCCCATTCCCGTATTTCCGGAAGTCCCTTCAATAATGGTTCCGCCCGGTTTTAACCGACCATCAGCTTCAGCATCTTCAACCATTTTAACGGCCATGCGGTCTTTTACCGAATTTCCGGGATTAAACGTTTCGTATTTTGCCAAAACCAATGCAGGAATTTCAGCTGCAAGTTTATTTATTTTTACCAACGGTGTGTTACCGATTGTTTCAAGGATATTTTCTGCGTATTTCATAATCTAAAATTGACTACAAAGATACAGACTTGCATTTTGAATATAAAATCTTAACTGAGAAACCATATTGGTTTTTAACCATGTAATTTTAAATTTATTTATACCTTGTAATTTCAAGTTTTCTATAAAATTTAAGGATATGACCATTCATGATTTCAGCCGTGAAAATTCGATTTTAAATCAATTTATCTGTGAAATACGCGATGAAAATTTTCAAAAAAACAAAGCGTTGTTTCGTAATAATATAGCGCGTATCGGTGAAATCTTGAGTTATGAATTAAGTAAAACTTTAAGCTATAAATCCGTTTCTGTCACTACGCCTTTGGGAATTAAAAAAATGCAAGTTCCTGCTGATCAAATTGTGTTGTGTTCCGTTATGCGTGCCTGAATTGCTTTACATCAAGGGATATTAAATTATTTTGACTCCGTAGAAAATGCTTTTATTTCGGCTTACAGACTTCCACCGACTAAAGAAGGTAACTTTGAAGTGGAAGTCAATTATTTTGCTTCGCCTCATTTAGAAGGCAAAACGCTCATTCTCGCCGATCCGATGCTCGCCACCGGAAAAACTTTTGAAAATGTATTTCAAGCACTCAAAAAACACGGAACTCCAAAACAGATACATTTGGTTTCCGTAATTGGCGCGGTTCCCGGAATTGAATTGATAAAAAGCGTTTTTCCTGAAAACACCCATTTATGGATTGCTACTATTGATGAAAATCTAAATGAAAAAGGTTATATCGTTCCGGGTCTCGGAGATGCCGGTGATTTATGTTACGGTTTGCGGCTTTAATTAAAAAATCTTGGAAAAAACCGACCTGTTTTTTGTCGATACAAATCATAGTCAGGAAACACCAACATCAATCTTTTCTCTTCATAAATACTTTTAAAATAGAATAACAAAAGTAAGATTGCACTTATCAGAAGTTTGTATCCGGAATCGGCGATAATTGAAAACCCGAGGAATCCCATAAAAATACCGGTGTAAATAGGATGGCGCATGTATTTGTAAATGCCATGAACGATGAGTTTCGATTTTGGAAGCGGACTCGGAAAAGGTGAAAGGTTGACATTTAATTGTAAAACTCCAACGATAATGATAAACGTCCCGATAACCAACAACCCAACACCTGCCCAAAATAAAAACAACGGAAAATAAATTCGCCATGCATGGATGTCAAAACTGAAAAGGAAAAAAAGCGCTAATTGCAGCAGTACAAAAAGGATATCTTTATAGGTGACAATCATTTATTTTTTTGCATTTTAATGAACAGTTCATTTCCTGCTCGTGCCGGAATGGAATTGTAAGCTGTTTCCATTATTTCGATATCAAATTTTTGTTCAAAAAGTTTTCTGTATTCTTTTTCATTGCCTCCAAAAGGCGGATGATCTTCATTGAGTGGAATATTAAACAAGAGCCCGACCAATTTACCGTCATTTTTTAAAAGTTGATGCATTTTATCAACATATTTCGTACGTAGCTCCGGATTTAGTGCACAAAAAAAGGTCTGTTCGAGAATCAAGTCATACTGCCCCTCCAACTTAAAGAAATCCGCATGAATTAAATGGTTCTCCGGAAAATCGGGCACTCTTTTTTTAATGTTTTCCAAAGGCCGTTTTGAGATATCAATCACAAAAACATTATTAAATCCAGTGTTGTGTAAATATTCAGCTTCATATGAATTTCCTCCACCCGGTATCAGAATTTTCAGATTTTTATCTTGTAGCATGTCTATATATTCTTTCAGCGGTCTTGAAACATAACCGACATCCCAGCCAGTCAGTTTCGAATCGTATTTTGAAGTCCAAAAATTTTCGTCAAATTTCATGTGCGCTTTACTTTAAAAAAAACAGTTCAAAATTACACATTTAATTAAGGACTTCTCCTTGATTTTCCTGAATGAAGTTTTTCTCAATTAAAACAATCCATTATATTTGCATCCGTTAAAAATGCACCTACCCGGGTGCTGGAATTGGTAGACAGGCATGGTTGAGGGCCATGTGTCCTTAGGGCGTGTGGGTTCAAGTCCCATCCCGGGTACAATCTTAAAATTTGGTTCATCCCAATTAAATACCATAGAATCAGAAAAATAAATGACAGCTACAAAATACAGCTATCATTTATTTTTTTAAAGCAATCTTATTTTTTTACGTAAGTAAATATTGTGATATTGTCCTTTTCAAAGTTATTCAAAATGAATAGCTTTTACAGGAGAAATTCGCGTAATAAAAACCGCAGCTACCAGAAGCATCACCAAACAGAGGATAAAAGTACCTACATTCATGGCAAGAATGTAATCCAAACTCAGATACACCGGTGCTTCCGTAACGTAATAGGTGTCCGGATTTAAAGGAAAGATTTTTCCGTACTTTTGCAACAGCAGCAATCCGATTCCGATAAAATTTCCCCAAGCCAAACCAATTAAGATCAAATACATCGCATTGTAGAGAAAAATTTTACGCACACTGGCATCGGTGCTGCCCACTGCTTTTAAAATTCCAATCATTCGGGTTCGTTCCAGAATTAAAACGAGCAGCGCCGTTATCATATTGATTCCCGCTACCAAAATCATAATTCCGATAATTGCCAAAATATTGAAATCAAACAAATCCAACCATTCAAAAATCGAAGCAAATTTTTGGCGAATTGTCAGCGCATCCAGGGTGCTGTCAATTTCCATATAAATCTTGTTGCCGATTTCATCTATTTTGCTAAAATCATTTACAAAGACTTCAAACGCTCCCACTTGATTTTCGTCCCATCGGTTTAACATTTGGATGTGGCGAATATCCGTCAGAATAAATTGCTCGTCAAATTGTTGGAATCCACTGTTGTAAATTCCTACAATTTCAAAACCTCTGCTACGGGGATTTTTAGAAATTTCATCATTTAAGAAAAACGTAGTCACTTTGTCTCCCAACTTAAAATGCAGTCGATTTGCCAAATATTCAGAAATCATAATTTCCGAATTTAATTCCTCACTCAAATTTGGAATTCGTCCTTCAACAATATATTCATCAAAGTTTTCCCAATAAAAATCATCACCGACGCCTTTAACGACCACGCCTTCAAAATCAGTTTCGGTACGGATAATTCCACCTTTTGAAGCCGTTACTTGAATGTGTTTTATACCATCTACAGAATGAAAATTAGGATAAAACGGCTGTTCTTTAGAAATCGGATGTTGTGAATCGTTTGAAAAGTTGGTATCGTAATAGGTTATAATCACATCCCCGTTAAAAGCAGAAACCTTTTCGCGAATTTTCTTTTGCAGACCGATGCCTGTCGCTATCGATATAAGCATCATAATCACACTAATCGCAATAGCGGTAATTGCAATTTTTATAATCGGCGCCGAAATACTACTTTTATAGTCTTTAGAAGCGATAATACGCCGAGCGATAAAAAATTCAAAATTCACAGAAACATATGATATTTAGATTGTTCAAAAATACGGTTTTCATCATACTCTTAACCATATTATCCTGCGGAAATTCTGTAAAAAACCAAGAGATTGTCTCCAAAATCAATTCAGATATAACTTTAAGTGATTCCGAAGAACTAATTGTTGGAGCAGATCAGTTTGAAAACTACAATCATTTTCTAAAAGGTAAAAATATTGCCGTGGTGGCAAATCAAACGTCAGTGGTTGGTAAAAATCAAATCCACCTTATCGATTTTTTAATCAGTAACAACATTGCCGTTAAAAAAGTTTTTGCACCGGAACATGGTTTTCGCGGAACTGCCGATGCCGGTGAACACATTAAAGACGGAATTGATTCTAAAACCGGAATTCCGCTTATTTCACTTTACGGAAAGAATAAAAAACCTACGAAAGAACAACTTGCCGGAATTGACTTGATTGTTTTTGACATTCAAGATGTCGGCGCTCGTTTTTATACGTATATCTCTACACTTCATTACATTATGGAAGCTTGTGCCGAGCAAAACATTCCGCTGTTAATTTTGGATCGTCCAAATCCAAACATTCATTATATTGACGGTCCTATTTTGGAAGCTTCCCATCAAAGTTTTGTAGGGATGCATTCGGTACCGATTGTTCACGGAATGACCATTGCGGAATATGCACAAATGGTAAACGGGGAGCAATGGCTGAGCAATAATCTAAAGGCGACTTTACATATTGTTCCTGTAAAAAATTATACCAGAAAAACCCATTATTCATTACCGATAAAACCTTCGCCTAATTTGCCTAATGATCAATCGATAAATCTTTATCCGAGTTTGTGTTTTTTTGAGGGAACTCCAATCAGTGAAGGACGCGGCACCGAAATGCAGTTTCAAATTTTCGGAGCCCCCACCCTCCCTAAAAGTAAGTATCCGTTTACGTTTACTCCAAAACCCAACGAAGGTTCAAAAAATCCAAAATTTAATGGAGAAATGTGCTATGGAAAAGATTTGAGAAAGCATCCGAAATTAAATAAAATCAATTTGGAATGGATTCTCGAAGCCTATCGAGATTATGACAACAAGGGCGCATTTTTCACTAGCTTTTTCAATACATTGGCAGGAACATCAAAACTAAAAGAACAAATTGAACAAGGTTGGTCCGCAGAAAAAATTCGTTCAAGTTGGAAAAGCGATTTAGAAAAATATGACGCGATGCTCAAACAGTATTTTTTATATCCTTAATTCCAACCAACAACTTGAATCATATCTCTTTTTAAATCGTAATTTTGCACTTTTATTTTATTAAAAAATGATTTACGTGAATCCGAAAATTTTGAAACGGGTGAATGCTTGGCTCACTTCTTTTTTTGACAGCGATACGCAACATCAAATTAAAGAACTCATCGCTCATAATCCTGAAGGATTGGAAGACAGTTTTTATAAAACTCTGGAATTTGGAACAGGCGGAATGCGCGGAATTATGGGTGTTGGCGATAATCGCATTAATAAATATACGCTTGGAAAAAACACCCAAGGTTTGTCTGTTTACTTAAAGGAACAATTTCCCAATGAGGAATTAAAAGTTGCCATTGCCTACGATTGCAGACACAACAGTAAAAAATTTGCCAAAATTGTTGCTGATGTTTTTTCTGCGAACGGCATTCGTGTTTATCTTTTTTCCGATTTACGTCCCACTCCGGAATTGTCCTTTGCTGTAAGACATCTGAATTGCCACGCCGGAATTGTCCTTACGGCATCTCACAATCCTCCGGAATACAACGGTTACAAAGTTTATTGGACAGACGGCGGACAGTTAGTCCCTCCTCAAGACGGAGAAATCATTAATGTTATAAATTCTCTCAAATACGAAGATATTAAGTTTGAAGCCAATGAAAATTTAATTCAATATATCGACTCAGAAGTGGATGAAGCTTTTGCAAAAGCTTCTGTTGAAAACGGAACGTTTGGCGCAACAAAAGAAGCACGTGAAAATTTAAAAATCACGTTTACTCCGCTTCACGGAACTTCCATCACCATGATTCCGAAAGTGTTGGAGCAAGCGGGTTTTACACAAGTTGCAATCGTGGACGAACAAGCCACACCCGACGGCAATTTTCCGACTGTAAAATCTCCAAATCCCGAGGAGCCTGAAGCGCTAAAAATGGCTTTGGAACTCGCCGAAAAAAACAACTCCGACATTGTCATTGGTACCGACCCGGATTGTGACAGATTGGGAATTGCTGTGCGAAACAATGCTAATGAATTGCAACTACTCAACGGAAATGAAACCATGGTTTTGATGACCCATTTTTTATTGAGTAAATGGAAAAGTGCCGGAAAATTAAACGGAAAACAATTTGTAGCATCGACAATTGTATCAACACCGATTATTGAAAAAATCGCCAACGATTTTGGAGTTATTTATATGGAAGGACTGACCGGATTTAAATGGATTGCCAAAATGATAAAAGACCATCCGGAATTAGAATTCATAGGCGGTGGTGAAGAAAGTTTCGGTTATTTGGTCGGAAGTTTTGTTCGTGATAAAGATGCTGTAACTGCAACCTTGTTGGCTTGTGAAATTGCCGCTCTTAAAAAAGCAGAAGGGGTTTCGCTGTATACGTATTTAAGAGAAATCTACGAATCTTACGGAAATTATCGTGAGCACCTCGTTTCGATTACCAAAAAAGGGAAAAAAGGCGCTGAAGAAATCAATGAAATCATGCGTAATTTACGCGAAAATCCATATTCGGAAATAGCCGGAGTGAAAGTAACTCGGAATGATGATATTTTAATTGGAGTACGCAACGATTTTGTAAATTCGACAAAGACAACATTAAATCTTCCCAAATCAAATGTGCTGTTATATTATCTTGAAGATGGCAGTAAAATTGCAGCGCGACCCAGTGGTACCGAACCGAAGATTAAATTTTATGTAAGTGTAAACACTGATGAAAACGAGAATTACGGAAACAAATTACAACAAAAAATCGATGCAATTCTCGCTTATTTAAAAATTGATGAATGAATTATTTCAAGAGAATTTTACGTTATGCTTATCCGTATAAACGCTATGCATTTTTGAATATTTTCTTCAATATTCTCTATGCCTTATTCAGTACCCTATCGTTTGTAGCACTGATTCCGGTGCTGGAAATTATCTTTAGCGACAATCGTGAAATCAGAGAAAAACCTATCTATTCCGGCATAACCAATATAAAAACCTGGGGACAGGAATATTTGGATTACACCATCGTGAAAAATATTTTGGAACACGGAGAATTCAAAGTTCTTTTGATGATGGTATCCATTATTATCGGATTGTTTTTGCTTAAAAATCTCAGCAATTATTTGGCGATGTTTTATTCGACATTTATGCGAAATGGTGTCTTAAAAGATTTGCGGAATGATTTATACACGAAAGTCATCAATTTACCGATTGCATTTTTTTCGGAAAAAAGAAAAGGAGATACCATTTCTAGATTAAGCAGTGATGTGGACGAAGTAAAAAACTCGGTACTTTCAGTATTAGAAATGATTGTCCGCGAACCGATGATGATTATTTTTTCGTTAGTGACTATGGTTTTAATCAGTCCAAAACTGACGTTATTTGTGTTTTTATTTTTACCGATTTCTGGATTTTTAATTTCTCGAGTTGGAAAATCATTAAAACGCGGCTCCTTGCAAGTTCAGACGAAACAAGGAACCTTTTTGTCAATTTTGGAAGAGACCATGGGCGGGTTGCGAATTATTAAAGCTTTTGATGCCGAATCAATTTTTCGCAAAAAATTTATGGACAGCAATCAGCGGTTCTATCATTATTCCAACAAAGTATTGAACAGGCAAAATCTGGCATCGCCTTTAAGTGAACTTTTAGGAATCATCACTATCGGCGTTTTGTTGGTTTACGGGGGTTATTTGGTTTTTATCGACCGTACGCTTGAAGCCAGTTTTTTCATCGGTTACATTATGCTTGCGTATAACATTTTAACTCCAGCAAAAGCCATTGCAAAAGCAAGTTATTCCATAAAACGCGCCGATGGTTCTGCGCAGCGAATTTTGGAACTTTTGGATGCAGAGAATACCATTACCGACAGTGAAAATCCAATTGATAAAAACAGTTTTGAATCTGAAATTGCACTACAAAATGTGTCCTTTAAATATGAGGATGCGTATGTATTAAAGAATTTTTCGCTTACGATTCCAAAAGGAAAAACAGTTGCTTTGGTGGGACAGTCCGGAAGCGGGAAAAGTACGATAGCCAATTTACTTACACGATTTTACGATGTAAATGAAGGAAGTATCAAAATTGACGGAATTGACATCAGAGAGATTTCTAAAAAATCGTTGCGCCAATTGATGGGAATGGTTTCACAGGACAGTATTCTTTTTAATGACAGCGTAAGAAATAACTTAAAAATAGGGAAACCCGATGCCACAGAAAAAGAATTGATTGAGGCTGCACAAATTAGCAACTCTTATGAATTTATTAAAGAACTTCCGGAACAATTTGATACAAACATCGGTGATAGTGGTAACAAATTGAGCGGCGGTCAAAAACAGCGATTAAGTATCGCCCGAGCAGTCTTAAAAAATCCTCCCATTATGATTTTAGACGAGGCTACCTCCGCACTGGACACCGAAAGTGAGCGACTTGTGCAAGATGCTTTGGAAAATATGATGCGCAACCGCACTTCGGTTGTTATCGCCCACCGACTCTCGACCATTCAAGATGCCGACTTAATCGTGGTTCTTTCTAAGGGTGAAATTGTAGAGCAAGGAAAACACAACGAATTATTGGCACAAAAAGGAGTCTATTACAACTTAGTAAAAATGCAGTCGTTAGACAGGTCAAAAGAAGCGTAACCAATGAACACCAAACAACGATTAATCAATCGGCTCAAGTGGTATTATCCGTTAGAAAAACTGCATACTTTTGTAAGCTTTCCATTCTTTATTGCTCTTGTTTTATATGTCTATCCAATACAAGAAACCATTTTCATAATTTATGGATTATTGGTGTGTATTTACATCCTTTACCAAGGACAGAAATATTGGAAAATAAAACTATATCGCTTAAGAAATCAACCTATCGATCAAGAGAAAAACCTACAGTTTTTCAAAAAATCTAAAAAAATCAATGTGTTTTTAATTGGTTTGATTCCTATTGTCTTTGTGATTCAACTGTGGGTGCTGAATTGGAAAATTACCGTGGACACGTTATTCTTTTTTAGTGTTTTCGTCAATGTGTTCGCTGTATTGGAACACATTAACTACTATCACATTCAATTAATGATTGATAATAAATACGACTTCCAATACGTCCTTCGAAATAAAAAGTTGAAACCGGCAAGACTGGCGAATGACCTCAAACGCAGACAGTTCTAACATACTTTTATTTTGGAATATTTTTGACTTTAAAGTTTCGAGTTTTAAAGCCTTCCATCGACCATATTGCGTTCCAAGAATGACTTCACATCAAAAACCACACAGGTATTTGAGCGGTATTTGTTGATGTCAAAGTTCTTAAATTCATTGTGTGCCACAGTCAAGACAATTGCATTGTATTCGTCCTTAAGCTGTTCTGTTTTATTTTTTAAATCCAGATTAAATACTTCTTTAACTTCATCCACATTTGCCCAAGGATCATAGACATCGACATCTAGATTGTATTTTTTAAGTTCATCAATCACATCGATGACCCTACTGTTTCGGATATCGGGACAATTTTCTTTAAATGTCACCCCCATAACCAAGACATTTCCGTTTTTAATTTTACAATCTTTATCAATCATTAATTTAATTACTTCCTGAGCAACATAATTCCCCATTCCGTCATTCATTCTTCGACCGGCAAGAATGATTTCCGGATTGTAGCCTTCTTCCAATGCTTTTTGTGCAAGGTAATACGGATCGACACCGATGCAATGCCCGCCTACCAATCCCGGAGAAAATTTGATGAAATTCCATTTGGTAGCTGCTGCTTCCAGTACGTCTTGCGTATCAATATTCAACAATCGGAATATTTTTGAAAGCTCATTGACAAATGCAATATTGATATCACGTTGAGAGTTTTCAATAACCTTCGCGGCTTCAGCCACTTTAATAGATGAAGCGAGATGTGTTCCGGCAGTAATTACGGAAGCATATAAATCGTCGATATATTTAGCTGCTTCAGGAGTAGAACCCGAGGTTACTTTTAAAATTTTTGTTACTGTATGTTCTTTATCTCCGGGATTGATACGTTCCGGAGAATAACCTGCATAAAAATCTTTGTTAAAAGTCAATCCGGAAAATTCTTCGAGAATAGGAACGCAAATATCTTCCGTTACTCCCGGATAAACCGTTGATTCATATATTACAACATCCTCTTTTTTTAATACTTTTCCGACGGTTTCACTAGCTTTTTGAAGTGGAGTCAGAACCGGTTGATTGTATTTATTTGTCGGCGTAGGAACGGTAACAATATACACTGTTGCTTCTTTAATATCTTCCGGATTGTCTGTAACTATTAATTTATTTGCTCCTTCACCTGTCAATGCTTTTTGCAATTCTTCTGAAGTAAGTTCCAAAGTTACATCTTCACCATTTTGTAGTTGTTTGACACGCTGCGCATTAATATCAAAACCTATTACTTTATATTTTGCAGCAAAAGCAGCAGCGAGAGGCAGACCTACATATCCTAAACCAATAACAGCAATAGTTGGATTTTCTTTCATAAAGTTGAATTTTCAGAAGTGTACTAAAGTTTTTTAATAAACGGGCAAATTTACAAAAACTCCAGATTTTCTGATTAATATTATATTAATTTGATTTGAATTTATTCTTTATTCGTTTGATAAATGATTTCTTTTTAACGTGTTCGTGATACCCATTTCCGTAGGATCCGTAGCCATAGTTATATCCGTAACCATAACTGTAACCGTATCCTCTACCTTCCATATAATCATTGAGAATTAAGCTTATGTGCTTTATTTCGCCTCTTTGATATTTATCGTTCACAAAAGAGAGCATATTTTTATGTGTGTATTTATGGCGCACAATATACAATGTAGCATCAACATGTTTGGCAAGTTCTAAAGAATCGGTTACCAGTCCCATGGGGGGCGAGTCAATCACAATATAATCATAGCGTTTTTTCAATTCATCTAAAAGTTCATCCAGACGTTGGTTCATCAATAATTCAGACGGATTTGGCGGAACAGGTCCGGATACGATAACATCGAGATTTTCAAACTCCGTAGCATATACGATATCTTCTATAGTTGTTTCATTAATTAAATAATTAACAACGCCTTTCTTATTGTCGATATTAAAATATTGTGCAATTTTAGGTTTTCTCAAATCCAAATCCAAAACTACTGTTCGT
>JAAYLC010000098.1 GCA_012522045.1 Bacteroidota bacterium | reverse complement strand
GTCAATAACATTACACAAACTATTCAATCCATTCAACAAGCGGTACAAGATGCTGAAACGGCTTCGGGAGTCCAGATTAAAGACGTAGTTGTGGGCATAGCAGGACAACATATCAGAAGCCTTCAACACAGCGATTACATCACGCGTCCGCATGAGGAAGATGTAATTGACGAAGAAGATATCGATCGCTTGTGCAACCAAGTGCACAAATTAATCATGTTGCCCGGCGAAGAAATTCTTCATGTGTTGCCGCAAGAGTACAAAGTTGACGGACAAGCAGAAATAAAAGAACCTATCGGCATGTACGGTTCCCGTTTGGAGGCTAATTTTCATGTAGTAATTGGGCAAGTTGCTTCCATCCGAAATGTCGGCAGATGCATCAAAAGTGCCGGTTTGGAGCTTTCGGCAATTACCTTAGAACCATTGGCGTCTGCCAAAGCAGTTTTGAGTCAGGAAGAAAAAGAAGCGGGAGTTGCGCTGATTGACATCGGAGGGGGAACCACAGACCTTGCAATTTTTAAAGACGGAATCATCCGCCATACAGCCGTTATTCCCTTTGGAGGAAATGTAATTACTGATGACATCAAAGAAGGATGTTCAATTATCGAAAAACAAGCAGAGTTGCTTAAAATTAAATTTGGGTCTGCTTGGCCGGGAGAAAATAAAGACAATGAAATTGTTTCCATTCCCGGATTAAGAGGTCGTGAACCTAAAGAAATCAGCTTAAAAAACTTGTCGAAAATAATTCATGCGAGAATTGTAGAAATCATCGAACAGGTCTATATCGAAATTAAAAATTACGGTCACGAAGAACAAAAGAAAAAACTGATTGCCGGAATTGTCCTGACAGGCGGAGGTGCTCAGTTACAGCACATTAAACAATTGGTTGAATATTTCACCGGAATGGATACTCGAATCGGTTATCCAAATGAGCATTTGGCAGGTGACAGCGATCCGGAAACAACCAGTCCGATGTACGCCACTGCAGTAGGTTTGGTGATGAATAGTTTGGAATCTAAAGAAAAATCTTCATTGATGACACGATTTCCGAGTCAGGAAGAAAAAGAAGCGAATTCAGAATCAGCCGATCAGCTTGAAAATGAAGAAGACCAAACGGAAAATGATGTTACGGATGAAACCACCGAAGAAAACAAGAAGCCAAAGAGCAGAAAAGGATATTTTGAACGGTGGGCGGAGCGTTTTAAAAATTTTCTGGACAATGCGGAATAAAAATTAAACAACAATAAAAAAGAGAATTAAACAGCAACTTTAAATATTACAATTATGAGCAGCACAACAGATTTTAATGGTATTTCTTTCGATCTGCCCAAAAACCAGTCCAATGTCATCAAGGTGATAGGCGTTGGCGGGGGCGGTAGTAACGCAATCAATCACATGTTTCAACAAGGAATAAAAGGCGTTGATTTTGTGATTTGTAACACCGATGCACAAGCATTGCAAAACAGTCCAGTTCCGGTCAAGATTCAATTGGGAGTCTCGCTTACGGAAGGATTGGGAGCCGGTGCCAATCCAAAAATCGGAGAGCAGTCGGCAGTGGAGAGTATGGAGGAAATTCAAAACATGCTTTCTACCAATACAAAAATGGTTTTTATTACAGCCGGAATGGGAGGCGGTACCGGAACAGGAGCCGCTCCGATTATTGCTCAAATGGCAAAGGAAATGGACATTCTGACAGTAGGAATTGTCACCATTCCGTTTAATTTTGAAGGAAAAACCCGAAACGAACAAGCCCAACTCGGACTCGAAAAATTGCGTCAGAATGTCGATTCATTGATTGTTATCAATAATAACAAGCTTCGAGAAGTTTATGGAAATCTCGGGTTTAAAGCCGGTTTTTCTAAAGCTGACGAAGTTTTGGCAACCGCAGCACGCGGAATTGCAGAAGTCATTACACATCACTATACGCTAAATATCGACTTGCGTGATGCTAAAACCGTATTGTCAAACAGCGGAACTGCGATTATGGGAAGTGCTTCTGCATCCGGAGCAAATCGTGCCAAAGAAGCCATTGAAAAAGCATTGGATTCCCCGTTGTTAAACGATAACAAAATCAGAGGTGCCAAAAACGTACTTTTATTAATAGTATTTGGTTCGGATGAAATTACCATCGATGAAATTGGCGAGATCAGTGATCATATTCAAAATGAAGCCGGACACAGTGCCAATATCATTATGGGAGTTGGAGAAGACGAAAACCTGGAAAAAGCAATTACCATTACCATTATTGCTACCGGATTTAATGTAGAGCAACAAAACGAAATTGTAAATACCGAATCAAAAAAGATTATTCACTTGTTGGATGACGAAAAAAGTGAAGAACAGGATTTATCTCCGGTTTCGGGTGTAAATTCCCCGACTTTTAATTCCGAAGCGGAACAACCGAAAGTTATTCGCCACACGTTAATAGACGATTCCGAAGAATATAAGCCAAATGTTTTTTCAGGGTATATCAAAACGACAGAATTTTTAAAACAATTGGATGTTCATTATCACGAAATTCTTCCTGATAATTTATCCGATTTTGAAGCTATTGCATCAGATAATGATGAGTTTATCATTCATGAGTCGTCTCAAAAAGAGCATTCTGAAGAAACTTCAAAACCAAAGAATGCACAAATGTTGATGTTTGATTTGCCTTCTTTAAAATCAGATTCAAATAAAGAAATTCCAAAAAGTTCTCACACTCCGGAACAATCCAATTTTAGGAAAGAAACTTCTGAAACCTTGATTAAGAATGAGGAAACCAAAGAGGTGAAACGATACAACCTTGAAGATTACGACGATTTTGAAGATGATTTTTCAGGCGAAACCAAATCTTCAATTGAAAAAGAAATTATAGAGGAAGAAGATGTTTTTACAAGATACACTTTATCAAAGCCAGAGATTGAAGAAAAAGTTTCAGAAGAAGATTTGGATCCGGTTAATGCGCCTATTGCGCAGTTGTTGAAAGATCGAAGTGAAGAACGACGAAGAAAAATGAAAGAGTTTAATTATAAATTTAAAAACAGCAATTCACATATTGACGAAATTGAAAAACAACCGGCATACAAGCGCAAAGGCGTGGAGTTGAATGATGTGAAAAATCAGACTCAAATTTCACGTACATCTTTAAATGTGGATGACGATGAAATTGAACTTCGCAGAAACAATTCGTTTTTGCATGATAATGTAGATTAATCTGTTTAGTTGCTCAATTGTAAAAAAACCCTAAGGTATTTGCCTTGGGGTTTTACTTTTTAGAAAGGAATCCACGCTTCACGATTCAAGGGATAATTAGAAAGTCAATATCGTTTCCATTCAGTTTATAAATTCGCCCTTCGAGGGTTATGGGACTCATTTGAAAACGAAACTTTCCCTACTCAAAATTGTTTTAAACGGTAATTAAAACCTCCTTTAAAAGCTTTAAAATAAGGTCAGTTTTTTATGATTTAAAAAGAGTTGTGATTAGTAGCGTATTCTTAAATCAGAATTAATTTCTTAGTGACTGACCCTATAGAATTTATAACCTTTATAAAATAAACTCCTCTTGAATAAGTGCTTATATCTATTTCTTTTTTATTAGTTGTTTTTAAAAGCATACCACTAACATTATAGATCTCAATATTTTCAATAGTGCCCTTAACCCTCAATATATCTGTTGCTGGATTAGGATATACGACAATATCATCATCTGAAGATGATTCCGTAGATAATATTACTTCATCATCTGTCATTTCCGCAAATAGTGCATCTAATCGATTATTAACTATAACATCGCGTCCATGGTTATAAAAGAAAGTATCATCAATTCTACCTGCATACATAATTTTACCATTAGCATAGGTCATTGTATTTGCAGCATTACTAGAGGTAAATTCCGTAACCCATTTTACTTGTTGAAATACATCAAGTTTTACAATAAAACCGGTATTGGGAGAAATTGTGACGGTTGCAGGAGCTATCCCTATAACGGCACCAGTATCGCTCCATCCTGAAATATAGGCCTCATTAAATTCACTAAATGCAATCGAAGTAATCTTCACACTGCTGTTAGCTGTATGCACATGCTCAGTAATTACAGAACCATCATTATTATAAAAACCAACTAATCCGACCCCGCCATTTTTATATCCACAAATTCCAATAATACCCTCATAGCTAATGTCTAACGAAATGCCAAAGGCATTAAAATTGGAAGGAAGCTCTAAAATTTGTTTTACCCAATTTTGAGTTCCATCAGGATTATAGGATAATAAAATTATTCCTTCCTCATTATTGCTATAATAGGCAGGTGAGAGAACTCCATCATAATAAACGGGTCCGTTACTGCGTCCCAAAACAATGACCTCATTTGTTACAGGGTTTATCTCAATATCTCTACCTGTGGCCGTTGTATTATGTGGTGTGCCGCCTGCATGTTTCGCCCAAATAATGGTGCCATCCGGTTGATATTTGGCAACAAACATATCTCTAGTATGACCAGTAGATGGGTTCGTAAGTGTAATTGTACCTCCCAAGGTAATGGTATTACCAAAAATGCCCACTAAATAGAGGTTTCCATCAGAATCGGTGGTTACTCCTGTAAATGTATTCATACTTCCCCATGGGCTAGTGTCAGATTCATGCCAGATGTATTGTCCATTTGAATTTACTTTGATAACGACACCTTCACCACCGCCCTGACCGGAAGCGTTTACACCGCTTAAGACCTGTCCATCATATTTAAAATTTTGACCAACTGCTTGAATTACAAGGTAAATATTACCAAATGGATCTATATGAATATCTGTAGCTTTATCAAGATAGTTTATATCATCCCCTCCAATTTTTTTCAACCAAACTAAGTTTTTATTAACATCAAGTTTGGCGAAAAATGCATCACTACGACCATTTGTATAATATTCAGTGCCTTCATATTCAAAAGGATTGTCAGTTGAATATCCAATAAAGTATGTTTCCCCTTGACTATTTTTTATTGCTTTTACTCCATATTCCAATCCAATTCCCGATACGCTAGTTGCCCATTGGAATTCTTGCGAGTGCAATCCGAAAATTTGCAATATGGTTAATAGAAAGAAAATGTTTTTGATTCGCATAATACTTTGTTTTTAAGGTTGTTCAAATCTAAATTAAATGAGTGAATACAAAAATTTTAATTTATACTAGATTATTTTAGTACACGACAAAAAATATAATTGATTAAAAATCAGTAAAATAAGTTCTTTTAATTTTTGATATAAGGCTGATATTCAGTATATTAAAGGGTTATTTACAACGTAATGCCTTTAAAAAGAACATCAGCTTAGCTAACGAAGATACGCAATTACTAACAGTATTTCAAGCTCATTTTGCAGGCTTTCTCAACTTAGCCAGAGTCCGCCTCATGTATTTATTTGTCGGCTCTCTGTGCAAGGTTAGGAGTGTCAATTTCTCTAAACTTTCAGCAGGATTCGACAATAATGTCGCAGCTTCGAGCAATTATAGGCGCATTCAACGCTTTATTGCCGAAGTGGAATTGCCGATGAAATGGATTTCACAGCTTATTTTTAGTCTTTTGCCACAGAAAGATTCACTTGTTTTGGTCTTGGACAGAACAAACTGGAAATTGGGAGAGAAAAACATCAATATCCTGATGCTGGGCGTGAGCTATAAAAACGTGGCTTTTCCTTTAATGTTCAGAATGTTGGACAAAAGAGGGAACTCACATACTTCGGAACGAATTGCTTTGGTACAGGATTTTATAGACTGGTTCGGCAAAGATTGTATTGACAGTTTGGTGGCAGATAGGGAGTTTGTTGGCAAAAATTGGTTGGCTTTTCTGAATGAAAACAATATCCGTTACCACATCAGAATACGGAATAATTTCAAGGTTTTCTGTCCTAAAAGACAGAAAGAAATAAAAGCTTGGCATTTGTTTAATTCCTTAAAAGCCGGACAAATGAAAGATTACCATAAAATAATGAAAATCCAAGGACAGTATTGTTATTTATCCGGAATGAAAACCCTAAAGAGCAATAAATTAGACTTTTGTATTATTGTTTCGTTTAATAAACCCGAAGAATCTTTAGAAAAATATAGGCAGAGGTGGCAGATTGAAACACTGTTCCGAGGTTTGAAATCAAGTGGATTTAATTTGGGAAACACCCACGTTACCCATTTGGATAGGTTGGAAAAGCTTATTTTGTTGGTAATGGTAGCTTTTGTATGGTGTTATAAAATCGGTGATTTTATTGATTCGGAAATCAAACCCATAAAAATCAAGAAACACGGAAACAGAGCAATAAGTATCTTTAAATACGGATTGGATTATTTGTCAAGAGTGCTTATATCGAAATGCAACTATTTGAATATTAATTATTTAAAATTTTTGTCGTGTACTTAGAAAGAAATCAATTTATATTTTGAAGATGGTCGTACAAAAACTAAAAAAAACCTCCGATTAATTGTAAATCAGAGGTTTTGTTTAAAATGTGACCCCGGAGGGATTCAAACCCCCAACCGCTGGAGCCGAAATCCAGTGCTCTATTCAGTTGAGCTACGGAGCCTGAGTAACATCGTTAATTCAATTTGTTTTTGATAATTTGAGAAATTGTTTTACCGTCAGCACGACCGGCAATTCGGGCATTTGCCATTCCCATTACTTTTCCCATATCTGCCATTGATGAGGCATTGGTCTCTGAAATTATTTCATCGATAATCGTTTCAATTTCTTCTTGAGTTAATTGTTCCGGAAGAAACTTTTCAATAATTTCAACTTGCTCCATTTCGGATTGTGCCAAATCTTCACGACCCTGTTCTTCGTATATCTTAGCGCTTTCTTTGCGTTGCTTGACCAAACGCTGAAGAATTTTTATTTCTTCTTCTTCTGAAAGTTGTTTTTTTGCACCACTTTCAGTTTGTGCCAATAAAAGTGAAGATTTTATAGCACGCAAGGATTCCAATGCAACCGTGTTTTTAGACTTCATTGCATCCTTTAATGCCTCGTTTATTTTATCACTTAAACTCATTTTTTTTAATTGAGTGGCAAAGATAAATCATTAACGAAGTAAAACGCAAACTCTGCGCATAAGTTTTTTAAATTTGTAAAAATTGTTTGTTAATGTTTGTTTATTTTTTTTAAGCAATGTAGTGTAATGAATATATTTAAGCTAATAAAATAGACTTAGACTATGATACGTACAACGAAACGATTTAATCGGGCGATTGAGAAATTGTATGCAGCTTTTCACGACGGTAGTTTAAATCCTGA
Source organism: Bacteroidota bacterium (assembly GCA_012522045.1). Classification (GTDB taxonomy): domain Bacteria; phylum Bacteroidota; class Bacteroidia; order Flavobacteriales; family Flavobacteriaceae; genus JAAYLC01. Next base: position 687 of record JAAYLC010000098.1, on the reverse strand, counting down.
ATGTTGTCGTCAATGTGCTGTGGGAAATATTTGCGACAATACCGATACTTGGAAACATTTGACAACGGCGCATGGTTCCGGAGAATTGAGTTGTCTCGGCTATTTAAACGAAACACTCGGTCGAAAAATATACGGTTTTAAACCTTCGGAATTATTAAAAATTGAAACCGCATTTTTAAAAGCTTGCGGATATGCGATTCCCTTTAAAAAAAGCACGGGACCGAATAAATTAACCAAAGATCACCTTTTTGACGGATTGGTTGCCGCAGTCGATGCCCTGTGCGAAATTGAAAACATTCCATCGGTAATGGATTGTGGAATACTATTTGATTATTCTAAGACCGGACAAACAGAGTGTGTGTCTGAAAGTAAGATTGATGAAGTTGAAGTCGTGACGGCATAATTTTTTGATCGATTTTAATTTAATTAATCATAAATTAATACTTTTGTGTCTTAAATAAGAAATGATAGTTTCGTGTTATGGATGTAGTTACCGAACCTTTAAAATTTGTTGAAAGTCTTCAAAATGAGGATTTAGACATCTTGAATTCTGAATACAAAACGTTGTTGCCTTTAGAACGAATTCAGCGATTTTACAAAGATTTCAGCCAACAAAAAATTCTATTATCATCTTCATTTGGAACTACTTCGGCTCTTTTGTTAAAGCTTATTTCCGAAGTTAATCCC
>JAAYLC010000054.1 GCA_012522045.1 Bacteroidota bacterium | reverse complement strand
AGCAGCTGAAATTCAAAGGGATTATAAAAATCAAATCAAGCGTAAAGGGAAGCTGGAACGCTTAAAATAAATTCAACCAACTCATCTTAATAAAATGAAAACTCTAAAGACAATTCTCATCATTTTGATAATTCTCATTGCCCTACCGTTGCTTGTGGCTTTGTTTGTACCACACGAATCCGTCAGTGAAGGACACGTAATTATCAACAAGCCCAAACAGGAAGTTTTTGAATATATTAAATACGTAAAAAACCAAGATAATTTTGGTGTTTGGCAACGCTCCGATCCGGATATGAAAACCACCTCCGAGGGAGTAGACGGAACTGTTGGATTTAAATACAGTTGGGACAGTGACAAACTCGGCAAAGGAGCTCAGGTTATCACACATATTGAACCCGGCACACGGATGGAATCGGATATGTTCTTTTATGATTTTGACGACACTCCGAGCAAAGCATATATATCTGTAGAAGAACAAAATCCCAATCAAACGCTTGTCAGATGGGGAATCAAGTGGACATCACCATATCCGTGGAACCTCATGAGTTTGTTTTACAATATGGACAAGGATTTTGACAAAGGACTGGAAACTTTAAAAGAAATTGTTGAATTACAAGAAAGCAAGCCCGACGAACAAACTTTTATGCTTGATTACTATGAAGAAACCTATCAAAATTTAGAGAATGCAGTTGCCGATTTAAATACGGAACAGTTACATTTTAAACCGACAGAAGCATCGTGGAGTATTAGTCAATGTTTGGAACACATTATTATTACCGAAGCAATGATTTTTGAAATGATACAAGAAACGATGAAAAATCCGGCGAACTCGGAACGAAAGAATGAAATTCTATTTTCGGATACAGCTATTCTTGCAATGGCTGTCGATCGGAGTCAAAAATATAAAGCTCCTGAAATGTTGATTGCCGAAGGAAAATACGATAGTTCTGAAACGGCACTCAAAGACTTGAAAGAACAGCGAAAAAAACTGATAACTTTCATCGAGCAAACTCCGACAGAAGCACTTCGAAATCACATCAGCGACGGTCCTTCGGGTCCAAACGACGCCTATCAATCCTTATTGTTCCTTGCGGGACATACGGCAAGACACACTTCACAAATTGAAGAAATTACAACTGCAACGGATTTTCCGGACTAGCATTTGTTTTCAACGAAAAATTTGGAAACAAATCAATTATTGGTTGACATATTCATTTAACCAAGCCAAAATATCTTCCAGTACTTCGGGAGCGATGGTCGTTTCAATGGTTGCATATTCATTGGGCATTCCGGTGGTAGCAGGTTGAAATGAATGATTGAGTCCGGGGTAGGATTTAATGGTCACGTTGGGGTTGTGAGTCAATCCGTCTTTCCATCCTTGAAGATTTTCTTTTGCAAGAACTTGTACATCTTTTTCGCCATTCATTGCCAATACCTTAGTTTTTATTTTTGGAAAATAAGCATTGGGATTGTATTTTATAAACGTGCGGAACCATTGATCGTGAGCCAAATCAATAATTGGTTTCAATTCTTTTTCAGAGATGCTTTTATAGGTTTCTTCGGAATTTAGAAAAGCTCTAATTTCAGTTTCAATTGCTTCCGAAGAAATGTCTTTTTTCATTATAGCATAAATACCCGCAAAAATTTTATCGTTTAAACCTAAATGAGATTCCGGAACACCCATTTTGCTTTCTATGGTTCTTTTTTGGGACACCATCACTTGGTCTATAGAAATTCCCGGACCTGCCAACGAAATAATAAATTCAATGTCATTTCGAGTTGCGGCAAGGATTTGCGTAACCATACCGCCTTCACTATGCCCTAGGAGTCCTATTTTTTTGGAATCGATGGATTTTAAAGTTTTTAAATAATCCAGCGCAGCTCCGGCATCGTCGGCAAAATCGTAAGTAGTAGCCGTTTCAAAATCTCCTTCAGATGCATTTACGCCGCGATCATCATATCTCAAAACCGCGTATCCGTTTTTGGTTAAAAAGTCTGCAATAACCAAAAAAGGTTTGTGTCCAAAAACGGTTTCGTCTCTGTCTTGCGGACAACTACCGGTGACCAAAACCAAAGCCGGAAACGGTCCCTTTCCATTTGGAATACTAAGCGTTCCCGCTAATTTAATTTTGGCTTTAGAATTGGTGAATTTCACTTCTTCGGTATGATAATCAAACGGAGGTTCGGGATGTTGCGGGCGGTTCAACACATAAGCTTCGTTTTTAAAATTTAGCGGAAAAATAAAACCACTTTGCTTAAATGATCCGGTAATGGTTTTGTCTTTGTGCAACGTTCCTTCGTAAGACATCATCATTTGATTTTGATCAAAATAAAGGACGTCATTTTCAAAATGTACAGAATCCAATTTGATTCCGAAAGCTCCTTGTTGTGGACTGTCTGCCGTAGCTTTTAATTTTCCGTTCTCTTGAGTGATATGAACGACAAAAGGCAGGTTTCCGGTGGGCAATTCAATATCACCACTCCATGTACCTTCAATTTGAGCGAATGTTCCGAAACTGAAAATCCAGACAATAAAGAAAAAATAAAATCGCATAAGCTAAATTAGAATCTATTCGTGGCAAATAAAATTTAAAAAAGAATCAGTGTGTGAATTGGGATATGTGCCGAGTTGATATTTTTTAGGTATAAAATTTAAAATTAATATTTTTAGGCATAAAATGGATGCCTGCAAAATCGGTAATTCCTTTAAATTGATGTTTCACATTCGGCGGAATGATGTATGCGTCGCCGGGTTTTAGGTGAATTTCTTCGGTATCCATAAACAAGATACATTCTCCTTCGTGAATAAAAATAATCGACTCGACATCGGCCGCATGTTTTGGTAAAAAATAAGTTTCTTTTCCTCGCATTCGTTTGGCAGTAAATTCAGTTCCTTGAGCTAATAATTTGACGTTGGGTTTCATTGACTTTTCCATACTAACTATATTTTGAGAATTAAAAATCCTCCTTTAAAGATAAGAAAATTTAATGCGTTGATTAATTAATTTAACGGCATATTAAAAATGAGAATCCCTAATAGATACTAAGATTCAGAACGACAACTCTAAAAACACAATTCTTTAGCTATCTATTTTATGTAATAAAGCACACTTTTTTATTGAAATTCATTAAATTATATAGGTGTTTTGTATAATTTTACCAAATTATCTTTTCACAAACTAATGCATGATGAATGTTTTAGGTATTTAAAAATATTAAGATTCTCTAGGATTCCTAAGAAACTCGAAAAAGGAACAACTTCAAGT
>JAAYLC010000059.1 GCA_012522045.1 Bacteroidota bacterium | reverse complement strand
GGATTATGCGGATGAAAAAGGATTATTGGATGATATTGTAGTATTCCAATATTATGGTTGAATCGGGATAGGAAAGTTTATTTAAATTTGGACAAGGAACGCGATGCAATCGCGCACCAGCGAGGGGCTCAAATTTACAATCAGTTGTACATTTGTTTTCCAGGTAGGTTATAATCATTAATTTTAAAACCTATGAATTTTGAAATTATTTTTCAAAAACACAAAATTCTGGATAGACTCATTGCTTCGCTTCTCTCGCAATTAGTGACCTTCCAAATATATTTTCAGGTTTTTGAGCTTTATTAGTTCCTCCTCCGCGGGCAGTGCGGAATGAATGGTAAAGGCTTATATGTATTGTTCATATTGTTTCTCTCCCTTAAAAACAATTACTTTACAGGATAAGATATGTTTTTTGTTTAGTGATTTCTTTCACATCTGTCAATTTCAGGTTATCTTCTGGATACTAAACCTAAAATGGTAAGTCGTCTTCCTCTTCTATTCTTTTATAATATTCGTATATATAATCTCTTGCGTTGGGTATTTTGTCAAAAAAATCAACTTCGGATAATTTATTTAACTCGCGTCTATATTTATCTCTCAATAAATTATCATTATAACTATTTAAGTTTCTATAGGTATTTTGCAGCACAGTATTAAAAACACTTTTGCTTAAAGTATTTCCTCCACATTTAAAACATATGCCATTTTGAACATGACTGAAATGAGGTAAATATCCAGTTCCCCCGCATCTTGAACATGTTGGATTTTCTCTGGCAACCTCTATGAAAATATTGTTTTCTATTTTATATACCGGAATAGTAGATTCTTCGTGGACCTTTTTATGACAATCATAGCAAAGGGTCTCTAAACCCTGATCCTTAATGTTCCAAGGTAATTCGTGCTGTAAATAATAGGTATGATGGACATGATTACCTATATCCTTCTTTTTACATTTCTGGCATTCAAATCTATCCCTGAGAAGTATATTAAGTCGTTTGGATTTCCATTCAAAACACTGTAATAAATCTCCATAATATATCTCCCTTATTTCTTTGACAATAAGTAAGTCACTTAAGCTTTGTTGATTATCTAGATATTCTAATGTCTCGTCTATCCATCCTAGCCTATATTCGGTTTGAGTTTTTGTAACTGGCGGTATTTCATTTTCTCTCCCTCGGTCTCTTAATTCAACTGGCTCTTCACGAGCTATCACCGTTGGGTTATTTAATAGTTCTCGTTCTGCTCCCTTAGATTCTTTATGGAACAGTGGATAAATCCAGTAAGAACCGAAAATAATGACAATGGATATGACGATTAAGGAAATAAGCAATTCCATTTGGTATAGTAAATACTATTGGTTGATTAATTTAGGCTATTTGGGCTATGTCTTCACAAAAATAGAAGAAGGATTATTTATCCGGTTATGGAAATCGCTATTTAACAGAATGAAATATTCTTTTTGCTTGGGACTCTATAATCGATACAGAAATCTTTCGCCTCCTGCGGACGGGTTTAACTTGTCCTTCCATATTTTAATTGACCATAGGGTTACTTCGCTTCGCTCGCAATTAGTAACCCTCCAAATATATTTTCAGGTCTTTAAGCTCTAGTAGTTCTTCGCCCTTGGGAAGTTCGGTTTGAATGAAAAAGGCTTCTATGAATCGTTCAAATTTTTCCTCTCCCAAGGTGTTGGTGATTATAATTGCCACAACTTCATGTAGTAAGTCCGGATCAAATTTATCAATTGGAAAATCAAGTATGATACCCAGGACAAATTGGTCTGTGAATGGGTCCATGAGGTGACACCAGAATTTTATGTCGGACGGTTTGCAACAGATTCCATTGAGGCAGTATTCTTTTTCGAAGTAGTCTGGATCTTCGTTGGCCAAGGAGGTCAGGGTAGCCGAAATGGTCCCCCCGCTCCCGCGCGATTGCATCGCGTGGTCTCCCAAGTTTTAATGTGGTGACAGTATTAACTTTTCTTGTTTCGATATCATTTAGCAGCCTGTGTTTTTCTGATATTAAGAAATAGCAATATCTTTAGAACATGAGTCGCAATTATAAATTCCATAATCCTGAAGGACTTTATTTCGTAAGCTTTGCCGTGGTGGAATGGCTTGATGTTTTCACCCGCAATGAGTACAAAGATATTTTATTGCAAAGCCTTTCGTATT
>JAAYLC010000185.1 GCA_012522045.1 Bacteroidota bacterium | reverse complement strand
TGAGTGCATAGAAATTCTTTGCCATCAACACCAAACCTTTGGCTCCGAATAATTTATATCCCGAATAATCCTTCGCCAATTTTTGAATCACTTGATTGGACGCGGCATACTTTCCGTCTTTATTTTTAAAGTAAGCCTCATAATACAAAGCTTCCGCAGCAAGACTTCCGGTGGCAATTTTTTGGACTTCGGCATAAGCTTTTTTGGCTTTGTCTTCATCGCCGGTTTTCATTGCAGAACGTGCGATAAATACTTGCGCATCACTTCGGATGGCATTATTGATTTGCGAATTTGCCAGAACTTTTTCAGCATACGTTACGGTTTCGGCATACTGTCCCAATTCATAAGATGCTTTCATGATATTTGTTTGCGCAAACATTTTATTCTGAGGAAAATCAGCTTTTGTTTCCAGACGTTTTAAATAATCCAACGCGCGACGGTAATCGTTCTTTCCCAAATACAATTCGGAAACTCTTGCTAAAGCTTGTTCGGTGTATGCATTGCGTTCTTTATTGGCTACATATTCAAAAAGCAGTAAGGCTTTGTCGGCATTTTTTTCATTAAAATAAATTTGACCGAGATAGAAATTTGCTTTAATAGCATGTCTTCCTTCCGGAAACTGTTTTAAATAACGTTCAAAACGTTTTTTGGCTTCCGGCATATCGTTTTCGACATATGGTTGTTCTGCAGCTAAATAGGTAGAATCGTCCAATTCCGAATCTCCAAATTCAACAAAATTCAGATTTTTCACCCAATCGGCATATTCATCCACGCGTCCTTCGGCAATATAAATGTTTTTTGCCGCCGTTACTGCTTGCATCGCTTCGGAAGAAGACGGATAGTCGCTGACCACTTTTTTGAAAGTTGTCAACGCACGGGCACTGTTTCCGGCATTGTTATACAACAACGCTTGTTTTATTAGCGCTTGCGGAACAAAAGAACTTTGAGGGATTTCATTTATCAATTGATCATAAGCAGCAATAGCTTTTTGAGGTTCATTTTCCGCGATATACGTATTTCCCAATTCATAAAGGGCATCATCGCGATAAACCGAGGTTATATAATTTCGAATAAAAACGAGCAGCTCTTCAATCTTACGCTCGGTTCGGTCTACAAATCCATAACTGATGGCTTTTTGGTAATGTGCGTAATCATCTTTACCGGAAATAGTGATGGCCTTGTTATAACTTTCCATCGCCGGCCAATATTTACTCGTGACAAAATAACTGTCACCAATTCTCAAATACGCATCTTTTTTAAGAGAAGCTTCCACTTGAGTTGCATTGACAAAATTTTCAAAACTTGCAATTGCTTCAGGATATTTACGCATCTTAAAATGGGTGTATCCCAAATTGTATTTTAAATTTTCAAATTCCGGTGTTTGATTTGCAGCCGCCATTTGACTATACTTTTTATAACTGCTTAAAGCATTTTCAAATTGATTCATATGATATTCGGTTTCGGCTTTCCAGTAGGTTGCTCGTGCCGTATATATCGGTTGTCGAGGTGCTTTCAAACTTTTGTCGAAAGCATTATGAGCTTCTTGATAATTGTTGTCTGAATAAAGCTCTAACCCACGGTAAAATGCCACTTTCTGATAGGCTTCTTCATTGTAAAATTCGTTGTTGGTTTCCATCAACGTCATCGCATCTTTAAAATTTCCAGAAATTAAATAACTGTCAATTAGCAATTCTCGAAGTTCAGAATTGGCAGGATTCCCCGGATATTCTTTAAGAAAATCGAGGATGACCTCCGGTGTAGGTTTATAACTGTTCCCGATTTCATAACTCAATTTGGCATAATTCAAAAAAGCATCTTCACGAATTTCCGGACTAAAATCCATTTCGGAAGCGTTTTTAAAAGCGTTTAATGCTTGTTGCTTTTGATCCAATCGTAAATAACTTTCCGCCAAATGATAATAGGCATTTTGTGCCACTGCATCTTTTCCGCTGATGATTTTGTTGAATTCGCCAATGGCTTTTTGATAGTCTCCTTGTTTGTAATAAGCATAGCCCAATTGATAATAATCCGTATTGGTCCATTTTCCGCGTGTTCCCCGATACGCTGTTAAATAAGGAATGGCTTCATCGTATTGTTTTAAATTAAAGTAACTTTCCCCGATGATTTTTGAAAGTTGATTTTTCTCTTGCGGTGCGGCATTGTCATATTGAGATTTCCCGATTTCAATGGCTTTTTGAAAATTTCCTTGTTTGAAATTCATATCCGCCTGATAATACGACACTTCCTTTCCAAACTGTCCTTCCTCTTTTACTTCTTCAAATATTTTGGAAGCCTTTTCATAATCATCTCCTTCATAAGCGATAAATCCGAGATAGTATTTTGCTTGTGCTCCGTATTTTTCAGAATCCGTGACTTTATTAAATGCTTCAACAGCTTCCTCAGTACGATTTCCTCTAAAATGAATATAACCGGTATTAAAATAATAACGCTCTTTTTCTTCTTCACTCATCACGGCAACTGAAGAACGATCATACCAACGTTGTGCCTGAGAATATCTTCCACTGTCAAAATGAAAATTGGCAATTTCCAATTGCGCCGAGTTTTGTTTGAGACTAAACGGATACTTTTCCACAAATTCCTCCATGAGCACATCGGCGTGAGACTGATTCAAACGTGCAGCTGTATTGGCAATATAATAAGCCGCATCACTTTCTATAAAAACGTCGTCGGTTTCGTCTTTTATTTTCATAAACAAGTTTTGGGCAGCCTGATACTGTTTGTTTTGATACAATTCCAATGCGCGATTGTATTCTGCAAGCGGATGCGTATAAACAGCAGTTTGTTGAGAATAGACTGACAATGAAACAAATACAAAAACTGAAAGAACGATTAAATTCTTTTTCATAAGGAATGTTATTTTTCGGCATAAATATATTGAAAGTTCAGGTGAGTACAGAGGTTATTACAAAAAATAACGCTATGTTTTCCCTTGATTTTACTAACGTTTAAAAATTAAAAAACGTATGAAATAATTACGATGTAAAACCATTCATTAAGATTCAAAACAGGAAGCTTTTAAAACCCGTATGGTCTCAAAATTAATTTTACATTTGCTTTTATAATAGTATAAAATTTTGAAAACTGATTATCAATTGCGTACCGTCAATGTGATGCGTTACATAAGTCCGTTGCGTGAAGGCGGTTCTTTACCGGCATTGGCTGAAGCCGACGACGGTTTCAACTATGTTTTAAAGTTTCGAGGCGCGGGTCACGGTGTAAAAATGTTGATTTCGGAGCTACTGGGCGGTGAAATTGCCCGGCGCTTAAAATTTAAAGTTCCGGAACTGGTTTTTGCCAATCTCGATGAAGCTTTCGGGCGAAGCGAAGGCGATGAAGAAATCCAGGATTTGCTCAAAAATAGTAAAGGATTGAATCTGGCACTTCATTTTCTTTCAGGTGCGTTTACTTTTGATCCCGTCGCTACGGAAATAGACAATCTTCTAGCTTCAAAAGTATTGTGGTTGGATGCGTACATCACCAACATTGACCGCACCATAAAAAACACCAACATGCTTTGGTGGAACAAAGAATTGTGGCTCATTGATCACGGTGCTTCGTTTTATTTTCATCATTCGTGGAACGACTGGGAAAAAGCAGCACTAAGTCCTTTTCCGTATGTAAAAGACCATGTTTTCTTGTCACAAGCTAGGGATATGCAAGCTGTTGACGAAGAAATGAAAAAATTACTTTCTGATGAAGATTTAAAAGAAATTACGAACCTTATTCCCTTGGAATGGTTAATTTGGGAAGGAAGTGAGCAAAGTCCGGAGGAAATCCGAAAAGTCTATTATGATTTCTTGGTTTTGAGGAAAAACCATTCTTTAAATTTTATAAAAGAAATAGAAAATGCCCGGAAAACACTTTTTTGAATATGCGATAATCCGATTGGTTCCCAAAGTGGAAAGAGAAGAATTCATGAATGTTGGGGTGATTCTTTTCTGTAAAAATGCGGGATATCTCAAATGTAAATTTCATTTGGATATGGAAAAAGTAGCTGTTTTCTGCAAGGAAATTCTTGAAGAGGATATTCAAAATAACCTAAATGCCTTTCAAAAGATTTGCGCCGGAAGTTCGGACGGCGGTCCTGTGGCACAATGGGAAAAAGCTGATCGTTTTCGGTGGTTGACAGCACAACGGAGCGCTTCAATACAAACTTCACGCCCGCATAACGGATTTTCAGATAATTTGGATGAGACTTTGGAAAAAATATACAGGGAACAAGTCCTTTGATAAAGACTCGCTCCCTGAATAGACTTGAAAACTTTTATTAATTTTGATACGCTTGCCAAATTTCATCGACCATCATATTAATCGATTCGATTCCGCCGGTTCCTGACAGATACCACGCCTCGCTATTGAGATAAATGATTTTCCCGTTTTGATAAGCATTTGTCCTTTGAATCAGTTCATTTTCAATTATTTCGACATCAATTGCTTGCTCACCGATGGCCGCACTTCTGTCCACGACAAAGAGAATGTCGGGATTGGTTTCTTTTATAAACTCACTGGATGCGCGCGTGCCGTGCAAATGCGTGTCCAATCCTTCAGCCGCTTCCTGAACGCCTAATACGTCGTGAATTATTCCAAAACGCGAACCGCTTCCGTAGGCACTGAATCTGCCGCGATTGTGTAAAACCACGAGTGCTTTTTTATCGGAATCTTGAATGGTTTTTTGAGCTTCGTCTATTTTATGCTCTAATTCAATAAGCAGGTCTCCGTATTCACCTTCTTTATCGAATATTTCACCCAAATTTTCCAAATCTTTGCGTAAAGCTCCTACCGGGTCTGATGTGTCAAAATTGGTAATTATGGTCGGTGCGATTCTGGAAAGTGACTTATAAGAATCTCTTAAACGACCGCCGATAATAATTAAATCGGGTTGTAATTCATTGATTAATTCAAGATTTACTTCTACCAAACTGCCCACATTTGTAATTTCATCATTAGACTCAAAATCTTTTAAATGTGCAGGAACGGCAAGTTTGGGCATACCGATAATACTTACGCCGATTTGATTTAGATTTTCAATCGTGGCAAAATCCAAAGCCACAATACGCTCCGGATTTAAAGGAACATGAGTTTTTCCTAAAGAATGGGTAATTTCCACAGTATTTTCTGAGGCTGCGTGCTGTGATTTTGAGGGATTTTTGCAAGAAACTAGGGTAAGACTTGCAACGATAAAAAGAAGAAGAATCTTTTTCATAAGAGTTTAAATTAATTTAAGTGATTGAAATAGTTACATAATTTTTTTCCACCGGAATTTGAAATACAAAAACTGATGCCAAAAATATCTTTTAATATATTTTCATTGATAATATCATTGGCTGTTCCGAAATATTTAATTTTTCCGTTTTTCAATGCGGCGATATAATCGGAATAATGAGAAGCAAAGTTGATATCGTGCAGCACAATGATAACAGTCTTTCCCAATACTTCAGTCAATCTTCGCAAAATTCGCATAATCTGAACCGAATGACGCATGTCTAAGTTGTTTAATGGCTCATCTAATAAAATGTATTCAGTATCCTGCGCCACTGTCATTGCGAGATAAGCACGTTGTCTTTGTCCGCCGCTTAATTCGTCAAGATATTTATCCTGAATGTCTTGCAAATCTAGGAATTCTATTGCCTCAGCTATTTTTTGATGGTCTTCTTTTTTCAGACGTCCTTTTGAATATGGAAAGCGTCCGAATGAAACCAATTCTTTGACGGTAAGTTTTAATTCGATATTATTAAATTGCTTTAAAATAGAGAGTTGCTGT
>JAAYLC010000201.1 GCA_012522045.1 Bacteroidota bacterium | reverse complement strand
GAATAATGAAATGGATTGATAAATACAACAATCGAAGGCATCAGGGAACAGGACAAAAGCCAATTTTAAGGTATCAAAATGCAGCCTAAATATCAACTAAAGAAAACTTATTACCGGTCTAAAGAATCGAGGTAGTATAGTAGATAATCCGTTTAAAGAATAGTTTTGAATTTGCATTACGAGTTTTTTAAAATCTTGATTAATAGTTTTATCAACTTTTAAAACAGGAATTTTATCAAAAAATATTTTACTTAACTCTCTTGTCCTACCCTGTAATTCTGGGAAATCTTCTCTAAAACAATATTTAAATAAAGAAGAATTGAGAAATGCAGTTAGAAACTCTACATTATCTCCAGTAATGATGAAACACTTTTGATTCGTGAAAAAACCATTTTTATCATAAACAAAAGGTAGAAACTTAGTCATATTCGGGTAAATTACTTTTTGTTTAAAAAAATCCTCGTTTATTTTTATGCAAATTCACTGAACAAAATAATTATTGATAAAGATTATCTGATTTTAAAAAAGAATCTTGGTCAAATAAAAATTTCTAAGCAAGAGATAACAAGCATCACTAAAATGGGGTATTCCAACCTGACAATGTTCTATGGCAGTAAAGGAGTGTTTGGTTTCATTGGAAGCACCATGGATAACGCGTTCAGTTGGGTAAAAGACAGAAATAAGATGGTGAAAATCATAACGAAGCGTAAAAATTATATCCTTAGTGCTGATGAACCTGATAAAATGGTCTCTGACATAAAAAAGTGCTACAATATTGTATGAGTTTTATGTGAGCTAAAGTGTTAAATTTGAGCAATTTGGATATTAAATAAAAGTAAAAAAAATAGAAAGTGAAATGCTTCCAATCCCGCTCTTTGTTTATGCTAAGGCACCCATTCGATTCTGAAAAAGGCTGCCCCCTTACAACTCCGATACCTGTGGTTGCGGAAGAATCGGAATGTAAATTTCCGTAACCCATTGCGCCGGATTTAAATCGTCTTGTTTGTTAATTGAAAAAACTTCGACTATTTTTCGTGATTCGTCGCGAACGTACCCGTTGTTCTGCATAAATTGTTCGGCTTCCCGATAGGCTTCCGTAACATTGTGAAGTTTTCCCTTTAATGTGGTTTTTACCGCCGTAAAAGCTTCTTGAAAGGCGCCCACCACGGTGCTTGATTCTGGAGTGATAATGCGCTCTCTGACCGGAATTCCGACAGAAAAAATTACGTTGTTACTGACGGTATCCAATTCGTTGTACAAAATAAAAGGCGCTCCTCCGGTACGGATGTTGTTGGCAGCAATGAAATTCTGAACTGTACTCAGCATAGGAACCATTCTTTCATAGACATTTTCAGTTTTGGCAACAGAAGAAGTAAACAAATAATAGCCGCCGCTGTAATGGGTGACGCCGTCAACGTAAATTGCGTAAACGTCAATGCTTTTTAAAAGAAACGTGTCTAAATTTTCCAAAGCGCGATGTTTTCGTGCCGTCCAGACATTCTTGAAATTTTTATTGGAAAAGGCCTGATAAATCTTATCGGTCAGCGTGTGTTCGCCTTCAAAAATCCAATCGATTTTGGTGTTTTCATTGACTTCTTCAAACGTCCAAATCATGGTTCCCGTCCGCTCACCAAAAAATGTGGAATAGGTAATCTGCTGAACGATTTCTTTTTCAGGAATTACTTTGGTGGTCGTAAGTTGGTATTCGTCCTTGTCTTCACCGTCCTCCCATTGAATGGCAGCGCCTTCTCCGGTGGTTTTTTCCGAGACGTGAAACCTGAAATCGGCAGTATCTTTGTTCCAGATGTTCCATGTTTCCCATTTTTCCAAATTGTTTACGTGACTAAAAACCATAGAAAGTGGCGCTTCGACCGTTTTGGAATCGCGGATGGAAAACGTGCCGTCTTTCGTGCCAAAATATATGGCACTTCCGATAAACACCAAGAGCACAAGAAAAAAAAGATACTTGACAATTTTCATAATGGGGGATTGTTTTTAATGAAATTTAAAGCTAAGATATGTAAAAATCATCAGGCATTTCAAACTTCTTGCGGTTTAGTTGGAAATTTTGACAGCTTGAATACTCAGAATATTTTTTACATTTGTGTCACTTATAAAATCACCATATTATGAAAAAACAATTATTTTTAGCACTCGTTATCAGCAGTTTGTGGCTGGTTTCCTGTGATAATAAAAAACAAACAACAACAGCAGCTCCGCTTGCCGAAGAAACTACAGCATTTGAGTATGTCGTCGATCAATTTGCAGACCTTCGGATTTTGCGTTATGAAGTTCCCGGCTGGGATAATCTGAATTTGCAAGAACAAAAGCTTGTTTACTATTTGGTTCAGGCAGGAATGGAAGGCAGGGACATTATGTGGGATCAGAATTATCGGTACAATTTGACCATTCGCAAAGCGCTGGAAAACATTTACCGAAATTACAACGGGGATAAAACCGGCAGCGATTGGAAAAATTTTGAAATTTATCTGAAACGCATCTGGTTTAGCAACGGAATTCACCATCATTATTCCAATGATAAGATCAAACCGGATTTTTCTCCCGAATATTTAAAACACCTCTTGGCCGAGACCAACACCACCTTGGAAGGAGCGCCTTTTGACGTTATTTTTAACGATGAAGATCGCAAAAAAGTCGATTTAACCCGAAATACGGATAATGCCAAGCTTAGTGCCGTAAATTTTTACGGAGAAGAAATTGGGAATGCAGATGTGGAAACTTTTTATAAAAACAAGAAATCGCCCAATCCGCAACGCCCGCTTGCGCATGGACTCAACTCACAATTGGTCAAGGAAAATGGGGTTATAAAAGAACGCGTTTACAAATCCGGAGGACTGTACGGCGAAGCCATTGACCGAATTATCTTTTGGTTGGAAAAAGCGCAAGGAGTTGCAGAAAACGAAAAACAAGCGGAAGCACTCGGTTTGCTCATTGAATATTACAGAACGGGCGATTTGCAGCTTTGGGATGATTACAACGTGGCGTGGACGCAAACTACGGAAGGAAATATTGATTACATCAACGGATTTATCGAAGTTTATAACGACCCGTTGGGATACAAAGGTTCGTATGAAAACATTGTTCAAATTAAGGATTTCGAAATGTCCGAGCGGATGAATGTGTTGTCCGAAAATGCACAGTGGTTTGAAGATCATGCGCCCATTCTGGATGAACACAAAAAAGAAGAAGTTGTCGGTGTTTCCTATCGTGTGGTAAATGTTGCCGGAAAAGCAGGCGATGCATCGCCGGCGACGCCCATTGGCGTAAACCTTCCCAATTCGGATTGGATTCGTGCAGAAGTCGGAAGCAAATCGGTTTCGTTGGGGAATATTATCGATGCGTACGGCAATGCGGGAACTTCCGGACGCTTGAAAGAATTTTCACACAGTGAGGAGGTCTATAAACGCGAGCAAGAATACGGCGAATTGGCAAGCAAACTTCACACGGCACTGCACGAGGTTATCGGTCACGCTTCCGGAAAACTAAATCCGGGTGTGGGCGAGCCGCGCGAAACTTTAAAAAGCTATGCTTCGACCATAGAAGAAGGACGCGCAGATTTGTTGGCGCTGTATTTTATGATGGATCCCATCTTACAAGATTTGGGACTTGTGGACGATTGGAAAATGCTGGGAATGACCGCTTATGACAGTTATATCCGAAACGGGTTGATGACGCAGCTGATTCGGTTGAATCTCGGAGACGATTTGGAAGAATCTCATATGCGAAATCGTCAGTGGATAGCTGCGTGGGCATATGAATTGGGCGACAATCAGGTGATTGAAAAAGTGGAAATCGACGGGAAGACATTTTTCAAGATCAACGATTATGGAAAACTTCAAGAAATTTTCGGAAAACAACTTCGCGATATCCAACGCATTAAATCCGAGGGTGATTATGCAGCGGCAGAACATATTGTGGAAACCTACGGGGTAAAAGTGGATCAAGACATTCATCGGGAAGTGTTGGAACGCAACAAACAGTTTGAAACGGCTCCTTATGCCGGTTTTGTAAATCCGGTGATTGTCCCGAAAACGGATGAAAACGGGGAGATTGTAAGTTTTGAATTGGAATACCCGCAATCCTTT
>JAAYLC010000212.1 GCA_012522045.1 Bacteroidota bacterium | reverse complement strand
GCGTTGACTACTGTCCTGCCAAAGAGTTCTGCCACTACTGGCAAGAGGGGTACGGTGAAGAATGAACGAGAATATTAAGTTTAATGTTTATGAAAAGATGAACCAGGCAAAGTTGGCGTTGCAGGCAGCAAGGTTAAAGAAAAGCGGTCGCAACGATTTTAGTAAGTATGACTATTTTGAACTACAAGATTTTCTACCAATGATTATTCAGCTTGAGAGCGAACTGAAGTTCACCTGTGTTGTGTGCTTTGGCGTTGAACAGGCATCACTTGAGATCGTAGACACAGAGAAACCAGAGGATACCATTCTATACACCTGTCCGATGTCGTCTGCAAGTCTAAAAGGGATGCATGAAGTACAGAATCTTGGTGCGGTACAAACATACATCAAGAGGTATCTGTATGTGAACGCTTTTGAGATTGTCGAGCAGGACGCAATAGACAAGTCGCAACCTGAAAGCAGGCCATCTCGGAAATCCGAAACAACCAAAAGTGGTCAGACCCTGACTAATCAGCAGTTGGCAGAGTTCAAAAAAGTCATCGATCAGGATGATGACCCTGACACCATGAAAAAACGGCTGAAGGAACTTGTTATATCTCTTGGTTATGAAAAGTTGTCAGAGGTCAAGACAACAGAATACAAAAAACTAATGGATGCGTTCACATCGTTTGGACTTCCGTTTGATATGGGGGATTTGTAATGGAAATTAGACTGTATGACGACAATGGCGATGTTTTGTTTCAATCCGAATACACATTTAACGCCTGTATCTTAAAAGGCAGGTTAGGTGACATCAACGAGTACGACAACATGATTAAGACTTCCTTGATGATCTCACAGGGCAAGGACAAGTCGGGTGAATGGAAACCGTCAGCGTTTATCAACATAACAGATTTTGACAAACTACTGTCTGGCTACAAAAAAACAGACACGTTGTATGGTGTGTTTAAGTATTCCCAACACAAATACACAGACAAAGAGGGGAACACCAGAACGTCTACTGACTTCGTTCTTCTTTCTACCATTGGTTCTACTAACAAAGCGGAATATTCCAGTGGTAGCACGGTAGAAAGCCCGGTGTTTGATCTTTGAGAATGTGTGAACTGTGTGGCAGACCTGCTGATCACAGGCATCATGTTTTTGGTGCGGCTAATAGGAAATTGAGTGAGCAGTATGGATTAGTGGCAGACCTCTGCCACTTTTGCCATACCAACTCAAACAAGGCAGTACATAGATGCAGGGAAACTGATCTGATATTGAAACAGCGTTATCAAAAGAAGTTTGAAGAACAATATCCAGAATTAGATTTTGTTCGCATTTTTGGACGGAATTATCTGTAAATAACGACCGGAATTATAAGGAGGTCATGATGACAGGACAAGACTTAATCATGGACTTGCAGGAAACCCTACGCCATATTGATAAGTCGCTAGACAGTCTTTCTGACTACGGGTTAGTAGCGTCAGAGGCAGACAATAACTACAAGATGGAACGATCAAAGCAGATGGTTATAGAGCGAACAAAGGGAACACTTGTATCAATCCTTGAAAAGATAGTAGACGGTTATCCGCAAGTGGCAGCGTTGAACTTTGCTAAGAACATGGCAGAGAAAACGTATCAGAACGAACTGGAACGAATCAACGTCTGGAAACTAAAGGCGAGAATTCTTGATGCACAGATTGCCAGAGAGTGGGGCAGGAATGGGGTGTGACAGTGAGTTT
>JAAYLC010000094.1 GCA_012522045.1 Bacteroidota bacterium | reverse complement strand
TGATGGATCCTGAAAAAGTTCATCATTTGAGTTTTAAATTAATTCGCTTTACAAATAAATTTGGAGGGACAAGAATTTTCGGAAAACCCATAACCGACAAAAAATTGGAACGTACTGTTTTTGGAATAAAATTTCCAAATCCTGTAGGATTGGCTGCCGGTTTTGATAAAGATGCCAAACTTTATCACGAATTGTCAAATTTTGGATTTGGGTTTATTGAAATCGGAACGGTTACCCCACGACCACAGCCGGGAAACGAAAAGCCGCGTTTGTTCAGGCTTAAAGAAGATGAAGCCGTTATCAACAGAATGGGTTTTAATAATGGAGGCGTTCAAGAAGCAGTAAACCGATTGAAGAATAATAAACATTCGCAAACACCGGTAATAATAGGAGGGAACATCGGGAAAAATAAAGATACTCCCAATGAAAAAGCATCTGAGGATTATTTAACTTGTTTTGATGCTCTTTATGATTATGTAGATTATTTTGTGGTCAATGTAAGTTCTCCCAATACGCCCAACCTGCGAGCTTTACAAGAAAAAGAACCTCTAATGAAGTTGTTGAACCTCCTACAAAAGAGAAATGATGCGCATGCAACAAATAAACAACGTAAGCCCATTCTTTTAAAAATTGCTCCCGACCTTACCAATTCCCAATTATTGGATATCATTGAGATTGTTCAGGAAACTAAAATTGATGGTGTCATAGCCACAAATACGACCATAAGTCGTGAAGGTTTAAAATCTGCCAATAAAAATGAAACCGGAGGATTGAGCGGAAAACCCTTGACTAAACGCGCTACTGAAGTCATTCGTTTTCTTGCAGAAAAAAGCAACAAAAGTTTTCCGATTATCGGTGTGGGAGGCATTCACAATGCTGCAGATGCACTTGAAAAACTAAAAGCCGGAGCAGATTTGATTCAACTGTATACCGGTTTCATTTATGAAGGTCCTCAATTAATTCGAAGTATAAATAAAGAAATACTGAAAAATGAGAATTCTTAATCGGTCTTTGGAGTCAATCTGCCGAGATAATCAAAAAAAGCGCCTTCTTGAACAATTTTCAAATTGAATCCACACGTATCTGCAAGTTCACTAAATGTTTTTTTGTCTAAGTATAACCACGGGAATTCTTCACTTTCCAAATCTTTGTATTTCATGGTAAAAGTGAGCTGTCCGTAATAGGGAATATCGGCGGGAACCCAAATACTCCCGTTTGGATTTGAATCATACATATAGCGTAAATCTGTAGTATCCACTAAAATTTGACCATTCGGAACAAGCAGGCTTTTCAAATGTTTTAAATAAACGGGAGCTTTATCTAAAGTTTGAAAAATTCCGGTTCCGTTCATCATTAAAAGAATGGTGTCAAATTTCTCTCCGGTAAGTTCTAAAATGTCAATATGTCGTGCATCGTTAAGATTTCTTCTTTTGCAAACTTCAATGGCTCCGGGAGAAGTATCTATTGCCGTAACTCGAAATCCTTTTTCCTGGAGATAAAGCGCGTGAATTCCGGCGCCACACCCTACGTCCAAAACCCGACCTCGTGAAAGTTGTAATGCTTTTTGTTCTACTTTAGGCATCTCTTCATAACTTCTAAAAAGATGCGGTAACGGCATGAGGTCTTCTGCTGTTATATTCGTTCGTGTACGGATTTCTTCTGTATAATTTCCTTCGAAATAATCTAACAATGCCGTTCCGATAATATCAACTTCCATAAACTATCGCACTTCTTGGTGTTGCGGTGAAGTAATTTCTTCTTGAATAATATAATCCTGTCTGTTGGGTTTATTGCGCAAATACAATTCACCGAGAAATCCCGCCAAAAATAATTGAGAACCCAAAATCATAGCAGTCAGCGCCAAGTAAAATTCTGTTCTTTGTGCAATTAACCTTCCATCGGGATTGATAAATAGTTTGTCAATTCCCAAATACAAAGCAAAACAGAAACCTACAAACAGGATAATTCCTCCCCATGCTCCGAAGAGATGCATAGGGCGTTTTCCAAACCGCGAAAGAAACCAAATGGTTATTAAATCTAAAAATCCTCGAATAAAACGCTCGGCACCAAATTTTGTTTTTCCGTATTTTCTGGCTTGATGCTGTACGGGTTTTTCGGCAATGCGCTTAAATCCTGCACTTTTTACCAATACGGGAATGTATCGATGCATTTCTCCGGTCACTTCAATGGATTTGACTACTTCTTTTTTATAGGCTTTTAATCCACAGTTAAAATCGTGTAATTTTAATCCGGAAGTTTTTCTTGCAGCGAAATTAAAGAGTTTGGAAGGAATGTTTTTGCTTAATTTGGAATCGTATCGTTTTTTTTTCCAACCGGAAACCAAATCGTAATCGTTTTCGACAATCATCTGATACAATTCAGGAATTTCATCCGGACTGTCTTGTAAATCGGCATCCATGGTAATAATCACATCGCCTTCGGCTTTAGCAAAACCGGCGTGCAACGCTTGCGATTTTCCATAGTTTGTTTGAAACCGAATGCCTTTTAATTCAGGATTCTTTTCAACTAAATTTTTAATTATTTCCCAGGAATCGTCCGTGCTTCCGTCGTCAATAAAAATAACTTCGTAAGAAAAATTATGAGTTTGCATCACTGAATCAATCCATTCAAACAATTCAATTAACGAATCTTCTTCATTCAGCAATGGAATAACGACAGAAATCTGCATAAACAAAGTGATTAATATTCAGGTCTCGCTTTTCGCATAGCCAATCCTGCGATGAGCGAAATGATAAAGCCCCAAAAAATTCCCCCAACAATTGATAATGCCGTCATAATCCAAGGTTGCATAAATCTGCGGGTGATTTCTAAAGAAGCCGTAATTTGTTCTTGGGTTAGTGTTCCTGCTTCTTCCATTTGTATACGAGTATACTCAATGGTTTTGTCGATAAAAGTAGGGTCGATATAGTGGATGAAGATGTAATTGAAAATTGCAGCGACGATGGAACCAATCAATGCAATGCCAATTCCTATTTTTAATGCTTGAGACAAAGACAAAAAGCTACCATTCTCTCTTTTGTATACAAAGATTCCATATACAATCGTTGCCGAAGTTATTGCAAACAAAATAAGTGAACTCCACCACGTACGATCGATGTGCGTATCGGTTACATAGGAAACGACCTGAAGAACAATCGTTAATAATCCTAATAAAATCCCATAAGTAAGGATGATTTTATTACTTGAAACCAGCGGAGTGCCGTGTGTAGAATCGGTTGTGTTCATAAAAGGATCGGTTTAAGGTGAATAATTAGGCAAAATTAAGAAAAGAAATTAACTTACCGGTTTCTCTGTCCTTATATTCCATGGTGTTAAAAACAAGTGATTTAAATTCATTTGGCGCTCTTATAACCATCATTTTCAGGAGGGAAGGATTTAAAAAAATAAATTTCTCCTTATAAATGAAGCTGTTTTATTGAAATTTTATCGAACTTGCTTTTTTAATCGATTCTCCTTATGAATAAACCGATTTATAACTTCTTAAGTACCGACCACCAACGATTGGATAAGTTGCTCAATGAAGCCGTTGCCGACTACAATGCAATTGATTCTGAAAAATATCACCAATTTAGGGTAGGGTTGTTGACACATATCAAAATGGAAGAAAAAATTCTCTTTCCAGCCGCTAAAAAGGCTAACGGAAACAGGAATTTACCGATGATTCCTCAATTGCGATTAGAACACGGTGCCATTACAGCTTTGATGGCGCTCCCACCGTCTAAGGATTTGACCAAAGTCATTCGCTATATTTTGAATATCCATGATTTAAAAGAAGAAGAATCCGGCGGTGTTTATGAAATTTGCGAACGGCTTGCCGAAACAGATACAGCAGCTATTTTACAGGCGTTTAGGACGACAACTCCAGTGCCTGTTCATCCTCCAAATGCATCTCCTTATGTATTTGAGGCTGCCAAACGTGCACTGAAACGCGCAGGCTTTGATTACGATGAAATAGTAGGATTAAATTTATCAGAATAAAAAATTATCATTCGTTTGTTATATATCAAAAATTAAGTAAATTTGCAAACTCATTTCCGAAAAGGTCGGAAGATGTATTTTTAAAAAATTAAATAACGATGAAAAAAGGTATCCACCCGGAAAATAATAGATTGGTTGCTTTTAAAGATATGGGCAACGATGATGTTTTTATCACAAAATCAACCGCGGAGACAAAAGAAACAATCGAGGTAGATGGCGTTGAATATCCTTTAGTAAAATTGGAGATTTCCAGAACATCACATCCATTTTATACAGGAAAATCAAAACTTATTGATACTGCCGGTCGTATTGATAAATTTAAGAATAAATACAATAAATTTAAAAAACCGGCTAAATAGGTTTTTATTCCATAATGTAAATTTAGGGTTAAACTTTAAAAAGGTCTTCAAATTTTGAAGACCTTTTTTAATTCTCGCTTACAATAATTTACTTTTTTTTGTAATATTGAATTAAATTTTTATCATCATTTTTATGAATTATATCCTCTTTGACGGAAACGTCCGTAACCGACTCCTTCCTTTTACGTTTACACGACCCGTAGCCGATATTCGCGTTGGAATTTTGACCATACGCGAAAAATGGGAACACTATTTAGGATTTACCACAACGACCTTGACAGAAGATTATCTGAGTTCGCGATTTTCTTTTTTAGAATTAGAGAATAATATTTTCATTAACAGTTCTTTTTTTCCTACTGAAAACATTGCAAATATCGTCAAAGGATTAACCGAAAATCAAGCGCTGTTTTATCAAGACGAACCCATTGCGTTTTTTGCGACAGAAGGGCAGGAAGTGAATTTTGATACTTTTGATGTAATTTCATATACCCATCATGACGTTCGAAGAATTGAAAATACTTGGGATATTTTTTCAATGAATGGGGAAGCAATTAAAAGGGATTTTAAAATGCTTACCGAAAATAAAATTTCCCAACCCATTCCGGAAGGTGTCTGGGTAAAGAATCCTGAAAATGTATTTATTGAAGAAGGTGCCGAAATTAATTTTTGTACCTTAAATGCATCTGAAGGGCCTATCTACATAGGAAAAAATGCAACGGTTATGGAAGGAGCGCTGGTCAGAGGTCCGTTTGCTTTATGTGAAGGCGCTGCACTGAAAATGGGAGCAAAAATTTACGGAGATACTACGGTCGGTCCGCACAGCAAAGTGGGCGGAGAAGTCGGAAACTCGGTGATTTTCGGTTATTCCAACAAAGGGCACGATGGTTTTTTAGGAAATTCAGTCATTGGAGAATGGTGTAACTTAGGAGCAGACACAAACACCTCCAATCTTAAGAACAATTATGCCGAAGTTCGTTTGTGGAATTATGAAACTGAAGGATTTGCACGCACAGGTTTGCAATTTTGCGGATTGATGATGGGCGATCACAGCAAATGCAGTATCAATACGATGTTCAACACCGGAACCGTAGTAGGCGTGAGTGCCAACATTTTTGGAAGTGGCTTCCCGAAAAATTTTGTGCCGAGTTTTACGTGGGGAGGTGCTACGACCTATAAAACCGAAAAAGCTTTTGAAGTTGCAAAAATGGTTATGGCACGACGAGGTATAGAATTTACGGAAGAAGATGCCGAAATTTTAAGACACGTGTTTGAAATAACTGCCAAGTGGCGTAGGGATTAAGGCACTTTTCGAACGTGTTTGAGAACTAAAAAGTTTTGCGGATTAATTCCCAAACCATCTACTTTTTTGTTGACAAAACGTACGGCCATATCATAAAATAAAGGAATCACAGGCGCTTCTGCCACAATGATGGAGTCCATTTTGGTATATAATTCTTTTCGTTCGTCGATAGCAGAGCGCGTTAAAGCTTTGGTGTATAGCGAATCATACACTTCATTTTTAAAATGCACGTAATTCGGACCGTTAGGAGCAAAATTGGGACTGTAAAATAAAGACAAATAATTTTCGGCATCCGGATAATCTGCAATCCAACTTGCTCTGAAGATGTCGATTTCACCACTGCTTCTCATTTGTCTAAGCGTGGAAGGAGGCATAACATCAATAGTGACGGCAATTCCCAGTTTCTCTAATTCTCGTTGAATAAACTCTACGATATCCAGATAATTTCCCGAAGTGCCTATGGTAATTTGAGGTTGAGAATTTCCCGATGCTCGCTTGTAAGTTTCTATTAATTGTCGGGCTTTTTCAGGATTGTAAGTATATCCTTCAATTTCTGAATGTCCCGACAACCCTTTGGGAATGAATCCGTGAACGGCCGGAATTCCCATTCCGTTACGTAAATATTTGACCATTTGATGACGGTCAAAACCGTAATTTATCGCTTGCCTAAATTCTTTGTTCTGAATTTCTGATTTGGGCGTAGGCAAATAAATACCGAGGTATTCGGTGTTTAAAAAAGGACCTGTAACCAGTTTAAAATCTTCTTGGTATTTCGCTTGAAGTTTTCCGTCGGTAGTTAAAATTTCATCTTTATAACTGTTATCCAGTCCGGAAATAAAATCCAATTTTCCCTGTGCAAATTGTAAAAATTCACTCTGTTTATCCGGAAGAAATGTAATTGCCACAGCTTCCAGATAAGGCAGGGAATTTCCGTCTGTGTCTTTTTCAAAATACAGTGGATTTTTCCGCAATACCAACTTTACGTTTTCTTCCCACATCTGAAACTGAAAAGGACCGGTTCCTACGGGATTTCGCCTAAAATCGTTGCCGTAATAGTCTACGGCTTCTTTTGGAACAACAGAACAATAACGCATGCTGAGTAATCCCAGGAAAGCCGGAAACGGCTTGGTTAATTGGATGGAAAAAGTTGTGTCATTAATGGCTTCATAAGTATGAATGTTACTCATAATCCAGCTTCCCGGCGATGCAACATTTTCATCGGTGAGCCGGTCAAAGCTATAGACAAAATCGTGTGCCGTAACAACTCGTGTACTGTCGGGATAATTTTTAAAAACTTTGTTTTTATGAAAATACACATCGTCACGCAGATAAAAGGTATACGTATGTGTTGAATCGTCAATACTCCAGTTTTTGGCAATGTCAGGAATGATGTTTAAACTGTCGTCCAATTGAACCAAACCGTTATACAGCTGATTGGTAGTCCAAATAATTTGTAAATTTCTGGCAAAAGCCGGGTCTAACGTAGGAATATTCCCGTGTTCATTATACCTGAAAACCAAATGGTCTCTGCTGTTTTGCTCCGATTCTCCACAGGAAATAAGCAAGAGCAAACCAAAGATGATTTGAAAGCCGTTAGGAAAGAAACCGATAATTTTCATAGCTGCAAATTTGAGCGTTTTTATTGAAAATAAAGACTAATTGAAGTCAAATTATAAGCACTCTCATTATCACTGTCTTTTTAAGCTGAAGATTTTGAATATTTATAAGTGCTTTGGGTATCTTTGCAAACTTAAATTGCAAGGCTATGGATATCAGGAAGAAAGTTGCATTTTACACCTTGGGTTGTAAATTGAATTTTAGCGAAACAGCCACAATCGCTCGTAATTTTGAAGATGAAGGTTTTGAACGAGTTTCGTTTGAAGAAAATGCTGACATTTATGTGATTAACACCTGTAGTGTAACGGATAATGCAGATAAAAAATTTAAAACCATTGTGCGACAAGCACAAAACATAAATCCAAATGCATTTGTCGCAGCTATTGGGTGTTATGCGCAATTAAAACCCCACGAATTGGCAGAAACGGATGGCGTCGATTTGGTTCTCGGAGCTACGGAAAAATTTAAAATTACCGACTATCTCAACGATTTGACCAAAAATGATTTTGGTGAAGTCCATTCGTGTGAAATTGAAGAAGCCGATTTTTATGTCGGTTCCTATTCCGTCGGGGATCGTACGCGTGCGTTTCTCAAAGTTCAAGACGGATGCGATTACAAGTGTACGTATTGTACGATTCCACTGGCACGTGGCATTTCCAGAAGCGATACCTTGGAAAATGTGCTGAAAAATGCAAAAGAAATTTCCGACCAAGGCATTAAAGAGATTGTCCTTACAGGCGTGAACATTGGAGATTACGGAAAAGGAGAATTTGGAAACAAGAAACACGAACACACTTTTTTCGATTTGGTAAAAGCGTTGGATCAGGTGGAAGGAATTGAGCGGTTGAGAATTTCATCGATTGAACCCAATTTATTGAAAGACGAAACGATTGAATTCGTTGCAAGTTCTCGTTCATTTGTTCCGCATTTTCATATACCGTTACAAAGCGGAAGCAATGAAATTTTAAAAAAAATGCGGCGTCGTTATTTGCGTGAATTGTATGTGGAACGCGTCAAGAAAATTAAAAGCCTTATGCCGGATGCGTGTATCGGCGTGGATGTAATAGTTGGATTTCCCGGGGAGACGGATGAACATTTTTTGGAAACATATCATTTCTTGAATGAATTGGATATTTCGTATCTTCATGTATTTACTTATTCGGAACGTGACAATACGCTGGCAGCTTCAATGAATGATGCAGTACCGATGAAAGTCAGAAATAAAAGAAGCAAGATGCTTCGCGGACTTTCCGTAAAAAAAAGACGCTCATTCTATGAAAGCCAGTTGGGAAAAACACATACTGTCTTGTTTGAAGGGGAAAATAAAAAAGGTTACATCCACGGTTTTACGGAGAATTACGTCAAAGTAAAAACTCCGTGGAATCCGGAGTTAGTCAATACACTTCATCACATTCAACTGTCAAAAATTGACACTGACGGGTTGGTTCGATTTGAATTTGTGGCTGACAATGTTCCGGCGGTCCATTGACCTTTATTTATATATTAATTCCAACGGGGAGTAAGGATTTATATTTTCTTCTATTTGCCCGCATAAAACCGGCAATTTCCGGGCTGGTAGGAACCAAACTGATTCCACGCTCTCGGATTTCATCAAAAACGGCTTTGATAAAAGGTTCTTTGTATCCGTCTTCAATTAATTCATCAGGCATGTCAAACTTTGTAAGAAATATTTTTCTTTCCTGTAA
Source organism: Bacteroidota bacterium (assembly GCA_012522045.1). Lineage (GTDB taxonomy): Bacteria > Bacteroidota > Bacteroidia > Flavobacteriales > Flavobacteriaceae > JAAYLC01. The sequence continues at coordinate 23,123 of JAAYLC010000094.1, read as the reverse complement.
AGCATACTCAATACGTGCTAAATGTCCGTCAATATGCAATTCAAATTGACGTAAAAATTCATTGTCGGTAATTTTAATCAAATCCATTTTAAAAGAATATTTTGGCTTCCAAGTTCTTAGTCAAGAAACTAATGGAAGTAATTCAAAGAAGTAAAAAAAATTTTAAAATGCATTATATCTTTGCATTTACAAAGTTAAACAATATCTTCATTAAAGCATCTAATTTGCTAAAAGAATGAGTACTAACACAAAAACAAAAATATATTTCATTCCCGGAATGGGTGCCGGATCAAATTCTTTTGAGAATATCCGTTTGCCCGAAGATAAATATGAAGTTGAAATTATAGAATGGCAGATTCCCGAAAAGGAGGAACCGCTTCACCATTATGCACAACGCATGGCAGCAAAGATCAAAGCAGAGAATTCTGTGCTCGTGGGCGTTTCTTTTGGTGGAGTTGTGGCTCAAGAAATGGAACAGTTTTTGAATTTGAAAAAACTTGTTATTATTTCCAGTATAAAAAAACGCTCAGAGTTGCCTTCAATCATGCGTTGGGCAAAAAAATTCAAATTATACAAAGCACTTCCGGTTGAAACCGTTTTAAGTACCGATGATTTAACCAAGTTTGCCATTGGACAAAAATCTTTAAAGCGGCTGGAGTTGTATCAGGAGTATTTAAGGGTTCGTAACTCCGACTATTTAAAGTGGGCAATCAAGGAAATGGTATCTTGGGACAGAGAAGAACCCATGCCGGGAATTGTCCATATTCACGGAGATCAAGACCATGTGTTTCCGATTAAATATATCGATGATTGTATCGTTGTAAATAAAGGAACACACGTCATGCTTTTGACAAAAGGGAGGACGATTTCACGCCTTTTGATAAAAGCAATAGAAACATAAAAATACATTGTCACAAAAAATATACAGATTATGAACGGGATTAAGAAAGCAGGAATTATACTAAGTTTAATTGCAGTGGGCGCAGTGAGTATTTTTGCTGTACAAGATGCTGAAACAGATGAAATTATTGAGAAAAAGATTCACAACGAATACAAAGTGTATGCGCTTCCGATACCGGAGAATCTCAAATTAGCAGGAGAACCCGTCCCGCTTTCAAATCCTGACATTCGTGAGCGCATGGATCGTGAATTGTTGGTAAATACATATTGGCAATCCAACGCATTATTACTTTTTAAACGCGCCAATAAATATTTCCCGCAGGTTGAACCGCTTTTAAAAGAATATGGAATTCCCGATGATTTTAAATATTTAATGGTTGCAGAAAGTGCGTTGGATTTTAGAAGTTCTCCGGCAGGAGCTTCCGGATTGTGGCATTTTATGAAAGCAACCGGTCAAGAATATGGTTTGGAAATCAATGACTATGTAGACGAGCGTTACGATTTGCAAAAAGCTACAAAAGCAGCGGCAGAATACCTCAAGAAAGCGAAAGAACGTTTCGGTTCCTGGACGATGGCTGCAGCAGCTTATAACGGAGGAATGGCAGGATTGAATCGACAAATAGAAAGACAAGGGCAAACAGATTATTACGACTTGCTGCTCAATGAAGAAACAAGTCGCTATGTTTTTCGTATAGTTGCGCTCAAAGAAATTATGGAAAACCCAAAAAAATACGGATTCCACTTTAGAGACAAAGATTTATATCAGCCGATTCCCACGCGAAAAATTAAAGTAGATTATCCTGTTGAAGATTGGTCTGAGTGGGTAAAGCAGTACGGTATCAACTATAAGATTTTAAAAATTCACAACCCTTGGCTTCGCGATACTTATTTAAAAAATGCAAGCAAAAAAGAATATATTATCGAGATTCCTGATATAGGATATTACGATTATTGATTTTTTTCAGGGGTTTCTTTTTTAGCCATATGAAGGCCCACTCCGTCTATTTTAAAAACTGAAATCCCGTTTAAGAAGTAATTGTATTTAGAAAAGAAAGACGCTTCAAATTCATCCTGAAAGTGATGCGCCGGCATCCGTCCGACATCTAAAAACTTTTTATCCTGATCTATGTAAAAAACAGTAGGAACGCCAAAACTGTGTTTCATCGATTTGATAATTCGGTCAAATCTGTTGGCGCGTTCATCGGCATAGAGAAGGTGGATTTTGTTATTGAATTTAGAGGCGTATTTTCTGACACGATTTCGAGAGTTAAAAAAAAGCACTAAAAAATCAATTTGGCGATGGTGTTTTGCGGCAATTTGATTTAAAGCGGCAATTTCTCCGGGCGCGAAAGGATACCAGTCCGAATAAGTGATGAGAAAAATCGGTTTTTCAAAAGAATGCAATGAAACCTTTTTAGAGCGGTATTCATTAACCGTAAAATTATCCAAGTACGTTCCTTTTACTACATTTTCAACAATGGAATCAAACAATGCTTCTACGCGTTCCATATCTTGATCAAAAAAGGCTTGCTCGGCTTTTTGATTATAGTATTGGATGTTCATATCTATAGCTACGGAAAACAAAGTTTTTTCTTCGATATCAATTGGCTGTTGACAATAGCTATCTCCTGTAATTATAAAAGCAAATGCTACAATTAACGGAAGTACATATGAGTAGTACATAATTGAATTTTGGCCAGGCAAGTTGAATTGGCAAAAATACAATTATTGTTGTGGATTATATGAATTTTTAATTAAAAAAAGAATAAATTTAAAAGTATCTGTTCCCTCTGCTGTGTTTCCCGAATTGCTGACGCGGTTGTCCCATTTTTTTCATTTGCTGTTTAAGCATTTTTATTTGCTCATCCAACATATTGTGTTTATCAAGCTTTTTGGCTTCTTCAAGCAACAAATCTGCTTCTCTTTTTCGGTTCTTGGTCATGGCAATTCCCGCAAGATTCATCTTTACCATAGCCATATCCGTAGCCATGGACAATCCTAATTTTTCAGCTTTTTTAAAATATTTTTCAGCTTCATTCACATTGGTTTGAGAAACCATCAAGCCGTTTAGATAATTGTAATATCCTTGTTGTTTTGTTACAAGAGCCGCCTCCGGATTTTTGATTTTATCCAACCATTTTTTTGCTCCAACAAAATCTTGTTTGCGCAATCGAAGAAATGCCAATAAAATCATTTCATTTTTAAAATATAAGAAAACAAATACCGAAGCCAACAAAATCAACATGATTCCGTTTCCTATAAAGCTTTCTGTCATTTGCCAAATTCCCAAACCGACGGTCAAAGCAGCGAGCACTAATTTGATATTCTTATTGTACATAGTTCCTTTTTTTCTGTAAAATTGCCTGCAAAGGTACGAAATCTTCTTGCTATTTTTGTCACTAATTTTATTGGGTTGTCAATCCAACATCGTCATTTAAAGCGGGTAGAATAAAGCATGAAAAATTGATGTAAATTATTTCAAAAAAAGATTTGTATAAGTAAAAAGTTGTCGTATTTTTGCATCCGCCTATAAAAAACAAACGTTCATAGCGAATAAATTATAGAGCAAAATCAAATTTCTGTCAGGTCCGGAAATTTTTGAGATAAAGATTATTCAGAAGTTTAAAGTAAACCATAATGAAAAGAACATTTCAGCCATCAAAAAGAAAACGAAAAAATAAACACGGCTTCCGGGAGCGTATGGCAACTGTGAATGGAAGAAAAGTTTTAGCAGCCCGTCGAGCCAAAGGCCGAAAAAAACTAAGTGTGTCATCAGAACCAAGACATAAAAAATAATGTTGATGAAAATTATATTTACCTAAGGTGTTGACTTTTAAGCAACACCTTTTTTTGTACCTCAAAGTATCGAAACGTAATTTTTAACTAATATATCTCTAAAAACAATGCCTAAAAATCCAGCTCTTAAATCCATTCTTATCATTGGCTCCGGACCGATCATCATCGGACAAGCGTGCGAATTTGATTATTCCGGTTCTCAAGCATTACGTTCTTTGCGAGAAGATGGCATCGAAACCATCTTGATTAACAGCAATCCGGCAACAATTATGACAGACCCGTCGATGGCCGATCATATTTATCTGTTGCCGTTAACCACAAAATCGTTGGTGAAAATCTTAAAAGAGCACCCTCAGATTGATGCCGTTCTGCCTACAATGGGCGGACAAACTGCCTTAAATTTATGTATTGAAGCCGATGAAAAAGGAATATGGAGCGATTTTGGAGTCAAAGTAATTGGGGTTGATATTGATGCAATTAATATTACCGAGGATCGCGACAAGTTTAAAGATTTAATGATAAAAATCGGAGTTCCGATTGCACCCGCCAAAATTGCAAACTCCTATTTAAAAGGGAAAGAAATTGCGCAAGAGTTCGGTTTTCCGTTGGTTATCCGTCCTTCTTTTACGCTCGGAGGTTCAGGTGCTGCTTTTGTTCACACGGAAAAGGAATTTGATGCGCTTTTAAAATACGGTTTGGAAGAATCGCCCATTCACGAAGTTCTTATCGATAAAGCATTGTTAGGATGGAAAGAATACGAATTGGAATTGTTACGCGATAAAAACAACAATGTCATTGTTTTGTGTACCATCGAAAATATGGATCCGATGGGAGTGCATACCGGCGATTCCATTACGGTGGCTCCGGCAATGACTTTAAGTGATAATTGTTATCAAAGAATGCGTGAAATGGCAATTTTAATGATGCGCAGCATCGGAGATTTTGCCGGAGGTTGCAACATTCAGTTTGCAGTTAGTCCCGACGAAAAAGAAGACATTGTAGCGGTAGAAATTAATCCACGGGTGTCACGATCTTCTGCACTGGCATCGAAAGCAACAGGATATCCGATTGCAAAAATTGCTTCGAAATTGGCCATCGGCTACACCTTGGATGAACTCTTCAATCAAATTACCAAAAATACTTCTGCCTTTTTTGAGCCGGCACTGGACTACGTTATTGTCAAGATTCCGCGTTGGAATTTCGACAAATTTGAAGGCGCCGATAGAACCCTCGGATTGCAGATGAAATCAGTAGGAGAGGTGATGGGAATCGGGCGTTCCTTTCAAGAAGCACTCCACAAAGCAACGCAATCTTTGGAAATAAAAAGAAACGGACTGGGAGCCGACGGAAAAGGATATACAAATTATGAACAAATTCTGGAGAAATTAAAAAATCCAAGCTGGGATCGGGTGTTTGTAATTTACGATGCCATTCAAATGGGAATTCCGCTCAGTACTATCCACGAATTGACGAAAATCGATATGTGGTATCTGAAACAATATGAAGAACTATACTTGTTGGAGAAGGAAATCTCTTCATACACTTTAGAAACGTTGCCGCGAGAATTGTTGCTGATAGCAAAACAAAAAGGATACGGTGACAGGCAAATAGCACATATGTTGAATTGTCTTGAAAGTCAAGTTTATAACAAGCGGGAAGAAATGCGCATCCAGCGTGTTTATAAATTGGTGGATACGTGTGCAGGAGAATTTCAAGCAGAAACGCCTTATTACTACTCTACTTTTGAAAATGATGTCCAAAAACCCGGAGAAGCACCTTACTCAGCCAACGACAGCATCGTTTCTGACAGAAAGAAAATTATCGTATTGGGTTCGGGTCCGAATCGTATCGGACAGGGAATTGAGTTTGATTATTGCTGTGTACACGGCGTTCTTGCTGCTTCGGAATGCGGTTATGAAACGATTATGATTAACTGTAATCCGGAAACAGTTTCTACCGATTTTGACATAGCAGACAAACTTTATTTTGAGCCTGTTTTTTGGGAACATATTTACGACATCATCCGACACGAAAATCCGGAAGGCGTGATTGTGCAACTCGGCGGACAAACAGCATTGAAATTGGCTGAAAAATTAGACCGATACGGAATAAAAATTATTGGAACCAATTATCAATCTCTGGATTTGGCTGAAGATCGCGGAAGTTTCTCAACATTATTAAAAGAACACAACATCCCTTATCCAAAATTTGGAACTGCCGAAACTACAGAACAAGCGCTCAAACTTGCGGAAGAACTTGATTTTCCTTTGTTGATACGTCCTTCCTATGTACTCGGAGGTCAAGGGATGAAGATTGTGATTAACAAAGATGAATTGGAAAAACACGTAATCAACTTGCTGCGACAGATTCCAAACAACAAACTCTTATTAGACCATTATTTAGACGGCGCAATCGAAGCAGAAGCTGATGCGATATGCGATGGTGAGAATGTATATATTATCGGAATAATGGAACACATCGAACCTTGCGGAGTTCATTCCGGAGATTCTAATGCAACTTTGCCTCCTTTTAATATCGGAGAATTTGTCTTGCAACAAATAAAAGACCATACCATAAAAATAGCCAAAGCGCTAAATACTGTCGGACTTATCAATGTTCAGTTTGCCATAAAAGACGAGGTTGTGTATGTTATCGAGGCAAATCCGAGAGCATCCCGAACAGTGCCATTTATTTCTAAAGCGTATGGAGAACCTTATGTGAATTATGCCACCAAAATAATGTTAGGTGAAAACAAGGTCACAGACTTTGAATTTAAGCCCAAGCTCAACGGGTTTGCGATTAAAAGACCGGTCTTTAGTTTCAACAAATTTCCGAATGTAAATAAACAACTCGGTCCCGAAATGAAGAGCACCGGAGAAAGCATTCTTTTTATCGACAGCCTGCACGACGATGCATTTTACGACATCTACGCGAGAAGAAAAATGTATTTGAGCAAGTAATTTTTTAGTGTAAGTTTCTTTACAATCTAAATGATAATTTGTATTTTTAGGTTAATTATGAAGAAACTTACGCTTTTTTTAATATTAATTTTATCAAATTTCACTGTTGCTCAGTCAACCTATGAAATTAGTTGGGATTCCGTTTCGGAAACTCAAACTGTGAACCTGACCATTGAAATAGGGGATACTGTAAAATGGATTTGGAGCGACGGACAATCAAAGTCGGTAACTTCTTTACCCGGAGGCCGCGAAGTATTTGACAGCGGTGTGATACAGGGGAGACAAAAATCTTTTTCACATACTTTTTTAAAACCCGGAGTCACACGTTATGAAAACGAGGTGAATCCGATGATGAATGGAGCAATTACCGTTGTTCAAAATTTATCAGCCCAGGATAAATTTCTTAAAAATCTAAATTATTATCCGAATCCTGTTACGACGCATTTATACCTCACGTCAATTTTTCCAATTGATTCTTTTGAAATCTACAATGTTTTAGGAACCTTGGTTATGAAAGGAAAAGGAAATACCAAAAAGCCCCGCATCGATATGTCGGCTTTAAACAGTGGAATGTATTTTATAAAAATTACAAGTGAAAATATTCAAACTACTTTAAAAATCACCAAATACTAAGAGAGCAAAGGCGCTTCATCTTCACCTTTTTTTATCCAATGGGGTTTGATTTGCTCCTTAGGAGAGATTCCCAATGCTTCTAATTTTACAATGTCTTTTACCAAGTTTTGATTTCCCGTAAGTTTTAACATGGCACCAGAATAGGCATTTTGAGTAGATTCCAAACGTTTGCCGACAGTATCTAATTCTTCGATGAGATTTCTGAATTTATGATACAATGAAGCAGCGTGTTTTGCAATTTCCTGGGCATTTTGATGTTGTTTTTCATTGCTCCACAAGGCGTCAATTGTTCGAAGGGTGGAAAGTAAAGTCGTCGGACTTACCAATAAGATATTTCGCTGAAATGCTGTGTAGAAAAAGGTATTGTCTTCATTTTGAGCTGCATATAAAGCAGCTTCAATCGGGATAAAAAGCAAAACAAAATCCGGAGACTCTCCTGCTAAGAGTTCTTCATACTTTTTGGAACTTAATTGTGAAATATGCGTATTCAGCGAACGAATGTGTTCTTTGAGGTGTTGTTGTTTTAGTTTGGGGTCTTCCTCATTTACATAGCGTTCATAAGCATTTAAAGAAACTTTAGAATCGATAATCATACGTTTTTCGTTGGGAAGGTGAATTACCACATCCGGAATTTGCTTGTTGCCGTCTTTATCCATAAAGGTTTGTTGAACAAAATATTCCCTGTTTTTAACCAGATTGGAACGTTCCAAAACACGTTCTAAAATTAATTCTCCCCAATTTCCTTGGGTTTTCGTATCGCCTTTCAATGCACGCGTGAGGTTGTTGGCTTCTTCACTGATTCTGATATTCTGTTCGTTGAGGATTTCCAATTGTTTTTCAAGAGCAGCATGACCCCGTGTAAAATCGGCATTGGTTTTTCCGACTTGCTCCTCAAATTCTTTGATTTTTAAACTTAAGGGCTTTAAAATATTTTCAATATTTTCCTGATTTTTCAGGGTAAACTTTTCTGTTTTCTCAAGCATTATCTTGTGAGCAAGATTTTCAAACTTATCGTTAAAATCTTTTTCAAATGTTTGAAATCGGATTTTTTCTTTCGCTACTTCATTTTTTAGAGCCTCAATTTCACTTTGCGCTTTTCCGTAAGCAATATTGACGCTTTCTTTTTCTGAACGAAGTGTGTCGTTTATTTCCTGAAGGCGCTTGTTATCATTTAAATGCTGTTCCAGTTGCTCTTTTAAATGCGTGAGACTTTGGTTAAGTTGAAGAATCATTCCCTGATTTTTCAGTCGGGAAATGTGCTGTCCTAAATAAAAACCGATTAGCAAAAATGCAATGCTGAAACCAATTACGATAAAAAGGGTATTCATTATGAGAAAAATTAGTAGCTTGAATGTGAGGAACAAAATACAAAATCCTTAACAGATGCAATTTTATTTGATAAAAAACCTTCTTGAATCTTTATCAAATAAAATGGTGTCAGCAGGAAATAACTTATTAAAATGTCCTTGTTGAATAAGTGTTTCTGGCGAATCAAAGAAATATTCATTTTCAGTCATTAAAAGAATGGAATCGCTTAATTGTATGGCGAGATCAATCTCATGGGTAGAAAACAAAATCGTTTTATCATATTCGTTTGCAAGTTTTTGGAGGAGTTTTAAAATATATGCTCGATGATAAATGTCAAGATGGGTAGTGGGTTCATCCAAAATTATGACAGGCGTATCTTGAGCAAGTGCTCGGGCAATGGTAACGCGTTGCATTTGACCGTCACTGAGTTCGTAACATTTTTTTGAAGCAAGCGATTCTATTTCTGTAATTTTAAATGCAAATGAAACCGCTTGTTTGTCTTTTTCGGAAAGGGTTCCATTCCAGTTGGTGTAAGGTTGGCGACCGAGGGACACCAATTCCAGGACACTTAAATTTTTAGACGCCGGCGTTTCAGTTAAAACAATACTTACCAAACGGGCCAAGTTTAACGGAGAAAGTGTTTGAATGTATTGATTCATGATTGAAACAGTTCCCGATAATGGTTTTTGCATGGTTGTCAGGGTTCGAATCAATGTGGATTTTCCTACGCCGTTTGCGCCCACCAACGCAGTAAGCGTTCCGGGAAAAAGTTGAAAATTCAAACGCTCTCCGATAACGGTTTTAATCCTATTTAATTGATAACCAATAGTCAAATCTCGTGCTTCGAGCGAAATATTTAATTTTTTGCCGGGCATATTAAAAAAACAATTTCTTTTTTCGTACCAATAACCAAATAACTACAGGCGCGCCTACAATCGATGTAATCGCATTGATCGGTAGGGTGTAAGTACTAAATGGCATTTGAGCCACCGTGTCACAAAGAAGCATCAACAAACTTCCGGTGATCAGCACAGCCGGAATCAATACAAAATGATCGGAAGTGTGGAACACTTGTCTGACCAAATGTGGAACTGCGAGGCCAATAAAAGCAATGGGGCCGGCAAATGCAGTAACTACACCGGCAAGAATACTCGTGGAAAGAATAATCATCACCGTGGTTTTTTTGATATGCAATCCCATGCTTCGCGCATAATTTTCACCCAGTAAAAGCGTGTTTAAGGATTTTCCGGTGGCAATGCATAAGATAAGTCCTATGAAAAAACACAAGGTTAAAATTCCAACTTGATTCCACGATAAATTTCCCAAACTTCCGAATGACCAAAAGACGTATTGTTGCAGTTGTTCGGCGTCACTAAAATAGGATAAAACGGAAACAACGGCGGTTGAAAAGGTTCCGAACATCAACCCGATAATCAAAATAGCCATGGTATCTTTTACTTTATAAGAGACTGCCATAACGGCAAGTAAAACGAGAAAACTTCCCATGCCGGAAGCTAAAACCAAACTCCACGGACTGGACAGCCAAATTCCGAGTAATCCTCCCACAGTTCCGGCACCTAAGATAACAATGGCTACACCAAGTCCTGCGCCACTACTGATTCCCAATACATAAGGACCGGCAAGAGGATTTCGAAATAGCGTTTGCATCATAAGGCCCGAAATACTCAATCCGGCGCCGCTGACTATCGCCGTGACAGATTTTGGCAATCGGTAATTCAGTAAAATATAATTCCAACTTTCTTTTTCGGCACCACTTCCAAAAAATGCTTTTAAAACTTGGATAAAAGGAATTGAAACCGATCCCAAACTCAAATTTAAAACAAAGGCAACCAATAAGCTTATTCCTAATAGAATAAAATGAAAATGATATTTTGAACTTCTAAGCATTATTTGAGTTGGCTATAAAAATACAATTGATGATCCGGTAGTAATTCGGGATGGAAAATTTTGACCAAATCTTTTAAAACCAAATCCGGACGATTCGGAGCCAATTCAAAATAAATGTATCCGCCCGTTGGACCTTTCTTTGCCGTATAATTATAGATTTGATTGGTTTTAAAAGAGTTAAATTGCGTATAAACTTGACTTGCTTTTTCCAGACTTTCCAATGTGCTGTATTGTGCCGGAGCAATCCATATGTCTGCGTGTTGTCCTTTCTCTAATACAGTTTCCAAACTCAATGCTAATCCGCCGGTTCCTCGTTCGTCTTTCCATAAATAATTTCCGTTGGCATCTTCAATAAATTTTGCACCCCAACTGTCTCCACCGGGTACATGCCAGATGTCTCGATACATGGCACCGTACAAAACATCGGGAATATCGGAAGCTTCTTTCGCCAGATTTTTGACGTTTTCATATTCGCTTTTTATGGTTTCAAAAATTTTTTCGGCTTCTTCATCTTTGTCAAACAAAGCCCCAAAAAACTTTATCCATTCTGCTTTTCCCAAAGGCGAAGTTTCTGTCCAATCGGCATTGTATAAAACCGGTATGCCGGAATTTTGAATGTTTTTATAAGTTGCATTTATTCCGTCCATCGCAAAACCAACCACGACTTCAGGTGCCAAATCAATGAGTACTTCGGTGTTAAGCGCTTCGTTCTTACCGAGTTCTGCAATTTTTCCCGCTTCAATACGCGAACGAATTTTTTCAGAGGAAATAAAATCCAGTTCTGCAAAACCCACAAGACTTTCTACTTCATTTAACATTTCTAAAGAAGGTAAATGCGTGGTTGAAGTAGCTGCCAATGTTTGAATTGGAACAGTGATAACGGCATCATAATCAGATGGATTTGAGATTGTTACGCCTTCTTTTATCAATGCATATTTAAAATGTCTGTCGGTATCGGGCCACGCTTTTTTTACGGTGATGACTCTGTAATCGTCATAGTTGAAAATGTCAAAACTCGCGGCATAGCTAACCACACTTTCCCGATTGGTTATTATTTCAGATGGACTCTCATTATTCTTACAACCGACAAATAAAAAATAAACGACAATAGAAATGTAGTGAAGTCTAAACATGAGTGATTTCATTTCTTGCAAAGGTAAAATAAGCGACGGAATAATTATCGATTCTAAAAAATGACTGAATTATATAATTTATTCACAGCATTAATAAATTAAAGATTATCTTTGCAAATACGATTGGTGAACCCTTAACAACAAGTATAAGTTGTGGTTCTTAAAAGGGAAATAGGTGAATATTCCTATGCTGTTCCCGCAACTGTAAGTCGGCCGAAAACATTTTTCGGATTGCAATTCTTCAAACCACTGTTCTAAAATAGAATGGGAAGGTAGCATCGACAAGCCAGGAGACCTGCCAAAAGTGTTAATTATTATCAACTTTCGGGATAAAGGTTGCCATATGTGTCGAAAAAAAATCATATTCATACTATTCTATCTTATTGCTTCGGCAATGTTTGCCCAATTGGACTCTATTCAACAGTTGAATGAAGTCATTATTACAGATTCCAAATTAAAAGATTATTCTAAAGGATATAAAGTCGATAAACTTTCAAAAGAGGAATCAGCTCGAAGTTTTTCATTTACTGATTTGTTGCGTTTAAATTCATCGGTTTACTTTAAAGAAAACGGCAACGGAATGGTTTCTTCGCCTTCTTTCAGAGGAACGAATGCCTCTCACACCGCTGTGATTTGGAATGGAATCAACATAAACTCGAACTTTACCGGACAAACTGATTTTAATGTCGTTTCTCCCGTAGGATATGACGACATCACTATCCGAAGCGGCGGTGGCGGTGTTCAATACGGAAGTGGCGCAATTGGCGGCAGTATTCACATGAACAATCAATTTAAGTTTGGAGAAAAAAACGAAAAATCACGGCTGCATTTGGCTTATGCAAGTTTTCAAACACCGAAAATAGCAGCTGATTATTCGATACAACGAGAAACATTTTTTCTTCATTTAAATGCAAATTTTATTCAATCGGAAAATGATTATTCCTACATCGGATATGATAAAAAGAACGAGCACGGGGAATTTCTACGCACCGGTTTTAGTGTCAATACTGCAAAAAAAGTAGGTTCAAATGCATTGATCGGTTTAAATTCGGAAGTGGTTTACAACGACAGAAATTTTTCAGGCAGTCTGAATACCATAGGAAAAGACGGTTATGAAGATTATCACACACGAAATTTATTCAGGTTTCAAAAAAATTATGAAAAGCTGAGATTTACCGCACGGGCAGCGCATCTTTTTGAGCAATTTAAATATTTCCCGAATACTGAATCCGCTAACTACGATCAAGGTTTAGCGCATAGTTTTATTGCAAATACCGAATTTGAAGCTTATTTGAATCCGGAAATGAAAGTGCAAGGCAAACTCGAATATACCGTGATTGATGCGGAAGGAGATAATATCGGGAGTCACCAACGACATACGATTGCTGCTGTTTTACTGTTAAATCACAACTTGAATAAAAAATTTACTTATGGAATCAATTTGCGCCAAGAATTTTTGAACGACTTTGAAAATCCATTTTTATTTGCCGCTGATGCCCGCTGGAGTATTACGGAAAATTATCAACTGCGAGCAAACCTTTCTAGGAATTATAAAATACCGACTTTCAATGATTTATATTGGATTGCAGGTGGGAATTTGGATTTAAAACCCGAAAGTTCCTATCAGTTTGAAATAGGCAAGAATTTCCGTTGGGGAAATTTTAATCTCGATATCGCCGGTTACCTTATTAAATCCAAGGATATGATAAAATGGGTTCCGATTAATATGAGTCTGTGGAAACCGGAAAATTTGGAACAAACTGAAAATAAGGGTTTTGAAGCAACTTTAAAGTACGGAAAATCTTTGAGCCAATCTGTTTTTTTAAATCTCTCATCTCGATATGCTTATACCGATGCAAAAGATTTGGACAAAGAAAAACAATTGATTTATGTTCCATTTCATTCGTGGACGAACATGATTTCAGTAACAACAACACGATTCTCCGGTTATTTGCAGTATTCATACAACGGAAAAGTCTTTACCACCACTGATAATTCAAGCGTGGTGGATGGATATAATTTACTGAATCTCGGCATTGATTACGAACTGTCCAAAATGATTAAAGTAGGAGGGATGGTCAAAAATATTGCCAATACCTATTATGAAAATGTGGCATATCGGCCGATGCCCCCTCGAAATTTTGAATTTTTTATAACCTTAAACTTTTAATAATGAATAAACTAAATTACTCAGCATTACTTTTAATCTGCATTTCTTTGTTTTTTACAAGCTGTTCAAAAGATGATGACCAAGGTCAAGAACCTGTACCGACGGGACAATATGCCAACGGAATTCTCATTTCCAATGAAGGTCCTTTCGGCAGTGGCAGTGGAACTATTTCTTTTATTTCCTATGATTTCAACACCGTAGAACACAATATTTATCAAAACGTAAACGGGAGCGGTATTGGAAATGTAGTAAATGCAATGGGATTTAGCGATACCGATGCATACATTGTGGCAAATAATTCCAACTTGATTCGAATTGCCAACCGTTATACTTTTGAATCCAAAGGTTCAATTACTTCTGGACTTGAAAGTCCCAGACATTTTGTAACTGCGAATAACGATTTTGGATATGTTTCAAACTGGGGCGATCCTACAGATGAAGAAGATGATTTTATCGCTGTGATTGATTTGAATTCCCAATCGGTAATGGCGACGATTCCCGTAACTTTCGGACCGGAAAGAATGGTGGCTCACAACAATCGGGTTTATGTAGCACATCAAGGCGGATACGGACACAATCACGTAATTTCCGTAATTGCAGGAAATGAATTATCCAATACGATCACCGTTGGTGATGCACCTCAATCAATGGCAATTGTGGGGAATAATTTATTTGTTTTGGGAACAGGAAAACCAAGTTATACAGGCGATGAAACCGCCGGAACACTGACAAAAATTGATTTGACTACAGAAACAGTAGTGGAGCGAGTAGATTTTGAAATGAGCGAACATCCTGAAAATCTGACGACCGACGGAACGCACCTATTTTACAATCTAAACGGACAGGTTTATAAGCTTGCTGCAAACTCCATTTCAGACACTCCAACACCACTTTTTGACGGATTCTTTTACCGCATGGAAGTGCGCGACAATTTTTTATACGCCACCGATGCCGTAGATTTTGCCAGCCAGGGAAGACTGTATGTTTACGATTTGACCACAAACCAAAAAATTGAAGACCTCCAAATGGGAATCATCCCCGGCGGAATTTATTTTAATGAATAAGTTTGTTTTGAGAATATTAAAAAGCCCGATTTAATAGGATTTAACCGATAACATTGGAAAATGGAAAAACCAACCTTTTTCAGAGAGATTCTATGATAGGAGAGGTTGGTTTTTTTGTTTTAATGTGTATTATAAGTTAAAACACAAAATATTTTACAGTCCCTCCGTTTAGCACAAAGTTTCTTAAAAGTACAGACCTTCGATTTACCACTTCACCCGCTATTGCCACATACACGCTGTTACCACCAGTGCTTCCTTGTCTGCCGTGGTTTGTCGGTCTATTTGTTGCTGTTATATTCATTGTCTTTTGTCGTGCGGTGGGGCATTTTTTAAAATTTCTTTTCTCTTGCGTTGCCTTTGCAAGCTCTTTGCCAAGCTTGGGTTTTAGCGTTGGCTTGTGAGGCTTGGCAATGTGTGTGGCTGTGAGGGTTGGCTATCTGATTTCTATTGCTTTCCATCCCCATTCATTTTTCTTTTTATTGAATGATAGTATTGCTCTTCCCTTTACCTGCTGACCGTTATTTAGCTTACTCCTTTCTATAATTCTAGGTTCAATAAATATGTCTTCTATAAAACCAAAGTTCTGTGGAGAAACCACCTTTATTGTTCCTTCAAAATTTTTCACTGCATTAGTTCTTTCATTAGAGTCGGCTTTTTTTGCTGTCAGGATTTTATAAAAACCACCTTGTCCTTCTCCATTAAAACGTACTTTTAAAAGGTCGCCAATTTGTGGTTTCGTCAAATAGCCCGAGTAATTGAAAAATCCAAATTTACTCTTACTCTTCACAAAATTCAGCATATTCTTGTTTTCGTTTACAAACTCAACTACAATGAGTTCTTCCGGTATGTCCTGAAACAATATTTCCTCTGCTTGCTTGAAGTGTTTTGAATATAAATCGTTGTTGTCCTTTTTAGCTGTGGCAGATTTATACCACTCTTGTTCTGTCCATTGCACTATTTGGTTGGGCAATTTCCATTCGTGTTTCTCTCTTGTGGCTATAACTTTCTGTATTTCTGTTTTGGCTTCATTGTACATTTTCTTTTCAATGAGCATTTCAGAAAAAGTCCGTCTTAACTTAACTAAAAAGTCTTCGGGGGTTTTTAGGCTCAAGGCTTTACAATAGCATGCAAACTGAATTTCTTTATCTTCTGAAAATATTTCTGCCATCAGTTCCCACACCCAAAAGTCATTTCTTTTTTGTTTGGCAAAAGGTATAAATGCAGATAGAACATTTTCATCACTACCTGATGCCAAAAGGAGCTTAGCCTTGAAATAGGGCGGATATTGATAGTCAGGATGTTTATCTATCAAAGAGTCCAGTTTTGGCAAGAATGATTGGATCTTTTCCTTGTCAATGACTCTTTGCTGTCCAAAAGGATCTAAAGCTTCTCCTTCCAAAAGCTTCTTGGAATAAGCAATGTATGCTTGTTCAGCAATAGACATCATCTTTTTGCCTTTGAACTCCTCTTTTAAATAGTCTTCGGAACGAAGATTATCAAAATTCCACCAGTCGGCAAAAGTTAGATAGTTTGACCAGTTTTGATAGCCTTTGTGAAAGGCTTTGTAAATAAAAGAATACGCCTCAGATGGCTTGGTGAAATTAAAGTCTCTGATAATTTCAAATAACTCATTGATTTTGCCATAATCAACATGCTCCGTATTCTGTAATGCAAAAACTAAACTACCAATTTGCCATGCACAATTGTCAAACACCATTTTCTCATCTTCTGGTAATTGCAGATTTTTAATCTTTATGAGATTTTCCTTAAAGGCTATAAATGATTCTGGCTGAGCATTTTTTTTGAGATATTCATAATACACCCATGCGGCAGCCCGTTTATTCCAAATATTTTCGGGTTCTGTTTCCAAAGCCTGATTTGCCTTTTGCAAAGCTTCTTCAAGTTTACCTGTTTGTCTAAGTTCTTTGATTTCTTTAAATGACATAATCAGTTTCTTTTAGGTTTTTTACAATGGATTTGATTCTGCTTAGAATTTCGGGGCAGTCACATTTCTTTTCTAATGGAAGCACTCGACCAAAAAAGCCTGCTTTATCATATTCAAAGTCAATTATGCAAGACCGTCCATTATTATCTATGGTATATCTTTCACGGTATTCGAGATGCTGAATGTTGGAAATGATTTCACCTTTTGTTAAACCTTTACTGATAAAATCGAATAGATTTTTCAAGAAAGGCTTCTCTTCTTCAATTGCTACATCAAATTCAATTTGGGTCAGAATACCTTCAATGTTGTTCCTGTTTACTACAATCGGAGTAGCACACTCTAGTATTTTTGTGATGGTTTCAAATAACTCATCAGAATTGGTTTGTGCAGGTAACTTTTGAAAATTGCTTTTAAAAACATTCTGACCATTAACCCAATGTTTGAATGCTGCTGTTTGGGCTTCTCTTTTGAAGATATATCGTATTTCATACCCAACTTTCTGCCAAGCTTCAATATCTATGTAATGTTTTCGGAGATTATACCACCTATGAATAAAATGATCTTGGATAGTCAATGGTGCATCAACTAAACCAAATTTTTCCAATTCCGGCAAAACTTCATTGATATTGATTTCAGTTGTCGGATTTGATTGTCCTGTCAACTCATTGAAGGCTTGTTGAACATTCACGTCAATAAAATTCATGCCTGAAAAGGATGAAAAATACGGTGGATTGATGCAAAACAGTTTCTTGGATGCTCTGGTAACCGCTGTATATGCCCAACGGTAAAATTCTGAATTGGTCTTACCTGAGCGGTTATGTTCCGATTCATAAAAGTTGAAGTTGGCTTGCGTTCCTCTGTCCCAAAATACAAAGGCATTTGACCATTCACCGCCCTGGGCTTTGTGGCAGGTTACTGCATAACCGTATTTCAAAAGTATGCAATTGAAATACTTATCGTTGATAATGGCTTCCTTAAATTCCTCTGTACCCTTTTTAAGTTTGGGATGCCTGTTTTTAAAATCCACATAAAGGGCTCTTTGCTCTTCGGGTTTTAAGTAGTCATCACCGTATAGATAGTTTTCTAAAATAAATCCGTTTATGGTTTTGGGCTGATTGTTTTCATCAGGTAAAACAAGGCTAATTCCTCTCCAAGTTAATCTAACAGTTTTTGTTTTTCCTTTTTCAATGTAAAAACTAACATCTCTGCTTTCAACCTGTGGACTTGATTCTGAAACAACCGCAAATTCACCGTTCATGATACCTAAGCGGTAATTGTTTCCTCCTATGATAACTGTGTCAGATGGTTGTATGGGTAAATCATCTCCAAATTTTTCTCTGCGGATAGCTTGGTTTAAATCAAGTGCTGTTTTGTTTTTGTAGCAGATGATTATTTTTTGGTCTTGTTGCGCCTTGTAGGTTTCTAAGTAATCTTGATAAGCTGGATTGAAAATGTCCCGTCCATTTTCTCTCAAATCAAAATCATTGAAGTAGCCAGAAGTAAGGCACTGCCTTATTTTAGTGGCCGAAATCAAAATACCATTATTGGCATCCTGACGTTTCACTTCTTTCATTTCAGCTTGTGAAATAGAAACCTTGTAAGTCTCACTTAGATAATGTGGATCAAGGGCAGGAGAGAAATTCATCCCGATTGGTGTCAACTGTGCAGGGTCACCAATGAAAATGATTTTGCTGGTTGTGGTAGCTTCTTGAATTCTTCCATAAGTCACAAGGTCTCGCAACAAATGTCCACTTCCAAAGCGGAAAAACTCGCCTTGGCTCAAAATATCGCTGACCATAGACGCTTCATCCACTATCAGAACCGAATCATGAACTTCCGGATTGTTTCTGATTTTGTATTGGTACAAAAACGAAACATCGTTTTCATCTTCACCTTGTTTGATTTCCTGCAACTCTTCAAAGCTGTATATGCCTTTGTGAATGGTGGTAGATTCAAAGCCTGTTTTTTGATTGATGACTTTTGCAGCTCTGCCTGTTGGTGCCATCAATTGATATTTCTTTTTTAGAGATTCCAAATACTCGACAAAACCCTTTAATAAAGTTGTTTTACCACTCCCCGCATATCCCTGAAGAATAAATATCCGCTCATCGCTTTCTAAAAAAGCGTGAAGCTTTTCCAACGCCTGGCGTTGGTCGTTGGTGAGATTGATATGTTGGAAATGTTCAAAAATTTTCATGGCTGTTATTCTTTCATGCAAAGGTTGGATTTATCTGTGCGGTGTATCTGCACTAATCTTTTTTCTTTAATTGTTCAAAGAGTTTTGCTAGCTTAGGGTCGTCTCCAAGAGTATTGGAAAATTTGTTTTTCTGTTTAGGTTTGTTTGTTTGATTACTACTGCTTTTTATCAGGTTTTGGGAATATAAGGATTGTTCTACTTGCGAAATGAAGTCTTCTAAAAAGCCATAAAACTTTAGAAAATACTTTCCCTCCTTTCCTGCGATTGTGTCAATTATCTTCTTTTGATTGTCTGTAGGTTTGCTCTCTCTATGATTTTGATTTCTCATTATATATAGGTCGTATCCTGGTTTATAAATTTTATCAAAATCTATTTGTTTCAGTTCGCTTTTGAAGTAGTAATAGAAAAGTACTGCACGAAACCTGTTTAGAAATCCCCAACTTTTCTTACTTGGATTATAATCAATTACTGGTTTACCATCTTTATCAAAATATGCATCTTCACTTTTTTCATCCATTTCATAAAATGGTCCTTTAGAATTTGGGTTGTATCTCGGTGAATTTTGATCCTTTTCAGGATTTACTTTCATTAGTAAGAAGGGAACTAAACGTTGATTGCTGTTTCGAGTCCAAACCCTTTTTTCTGAATCCCACTCTAAGAATGCGGATGATTTTCTCTCAATTTGTAGTTTACTTTTAACCAAATCAGATTCAAATAAAAAATTCACAACGGCTTCGATTTGCTGAAACATGCTTAGACAAAATCCCTCAAAGTCATCTCTCCGCCTTTCATGCTCCATTTTTTTGTAGTCTTGAATCAGCTGTTCTCTTATTTCATGAATAGGGAATGAATTATAGAACTCAGTTGCTTGTTTTTCAATTTTTTGCTCAACACAATATTCATGGATATTTTGAATAACAGAATGTTTTGCTATTTCTTCAACAGGTGATGTTTCACCAATGGTTTTTAATATTTCGTCAATTAACCATTCATTACCTTCAACTTTTAGAAGATCACCAATGATTTGAACAAGTTTTTTAAGTTTATCCTTATCCTTCATTTTTAGCTGTTTTTGAACCTATCGTAAAGGTTTATGCCCTCATCAAGTCCTTTATTCAAGATAGCGTTTACTACACTTTCTAAGTCAATTTTTTGATAATCCTTTTTTTCTTTCAATCCAGTCAATTTTTCAAGCCTCTCCTTTAATCCCTTATAAGTTCCATCCTCAGCACCCTTCACCATCTTTAGGAATTCCAATTTCCCATCAAGCACATTCACCAAATGGGCATTAATGTTTTTTACATGCCCTTTATCGGCAATGTAATCCCGTTTAAAAATCTGTTCCGCTTTTTCATAGCCGTACTTTTCCCAATAGTATAGCCACATACGGATTTGCTTCACATATCTCCTGCGGACATTTACCTTGTCGTTTACAATCAAGCCTGTTGCTTCTTGTCTATACCCTGCTTTTTGTAAACGTGTTTTCTTCGGGTTTATAACCAGTTTTTGGTCATCTTCAATTATTCGCTTTAGCTCATTGTTAAAAGCTTCATCAGTATAGATGTTGTGCGGTGACGAAAATGTAATATCGTCAGCGTACCTTGTATACGTTGCTCCAAATCGGTTGGCAAGTCCGGTAAGTCTTCGGTCAAGCTTTTTGCAAAGAATGTTGGTTAAGGTCGGAGATGTAGGGCTGCCTTGTGGAAGAACCGTTTTTACTTCACCGTCAATTTCAAAAGGGTGGGTGCAAAGACTTGCCAAAAGGAAAGCCAAAGGTTCTTTGTCTCCATTCAGGTTAAAAGGCTCATACATAAAGCCCATTTTCACTCTGTTACGGTCGAAAGTGTGAAAGAAATCTTTTAAGTCTAAATTGAAAACATAATGTTTTTCCACGTGCTTTTGGGCATTGTCAACGATTGACTTATCCAATACAAAACCCGTAGCTGCTTTATGCGGCTCATATACACATTGCAGCACAAAGTTTAGAGAGCGAAGGATAGATTTTAACCCTTTCACGGGTGCATGGATGGTTCTGTCTGCACCCGACTTTTTCTTGATGGTAAAAGTCTGATAACGCTTTTTGCAAAGGGTAGGATTAGCGTAATAGGTCAATGCTTTTAATTGAACCGGCTTACATTCCTCACCATAAAGCATATTCTTAGCGTCACTTAATAGTTTCACTAAGTCCTTTTTGCTTTGCAGTTCTGCAAATTGCTTCCGTATTTGGTCGATATGTGCCTGTTCAATTTTCATGTCTAAAGTTTTGAAGGACTTTGAAAACACCTGCCGGATACTCTTTTTGTATGAATATTTCAATCATTACAATTGAAATCAATACCTATTCATCACTAATAATTACATCAATAACAACTTCATATTATTGATATTGAAATCAATAACCGCTGTTAAAAATGCCTAAGTGACATTCATCCCAACCAGAGGTCGGGAGAAGATGCCGATCATTGTCTCAAACCGAAATCTGAGACCAGCACCCACGAATCAATATCTTGTGGCAAGTGCTTCAAAGAACTTCTGCAAAAGTATAGTGCTTCTGTGCACTCAATCTGCACGGTAAAGATACAGATAAAAATAAGTTACAAAAGCGTATTTTGTATTTCCATTCATTACATTGCTCATTCAGGGAATAAAAGTATCTTTGTGCTGTGCATTTCACCTGCACTAAAAATATTTAAATTATGTCTGTCAACAAAAATGCACTTATCCGCTATCAGGTCTTAGACCGTTGCTTTCGCAACACGGGCAGGATGTATTTTTGGGAAGATCTGCTCGAAGAATGCAATAAAGCATTGATGGATTTTGACCCAAACAGCGAAGGAATACAAAGAAGGCAACTGTTTGATGACATCCGTTTCATGGAAAGTGAAGCAGGCTGGTCTATCCCTCTTGGCAGAATCCGTCATGGTAGAAAGGTTTATTACCGATATGAAGATTTGTCGTTTTCAATCAGCAACCAACCTTTGAATGATTCGGAAGCCGAACAAATAAAGTCAGCCCTTCAAATATTTTCTCGTTTCTCTGGCACACCTCAGTTTGAGTGGGTCAATGAGATGATTCCAATGTTGGAATCGAAGTTTGGCTTAATTGAGCGTAAAAGTGAAATCATCAGCTTTGAGAGCAATATTGACCTTAAAGGGCTTCATTTTTTAACTCCACTGTTCAATGCTATAGTTAATGAGCGGGTTTTACTTGTCAAATACAAAGATTTTAAAAGTTCTGAACCATACGAAATCACTTTTCATCCATACTATTTAAAGCAATACAACAATCGGTGGTTTGTTTTTGGGCTTAATTCTGATAATCAGGTCCCGAATTGGAATCTTGCTTTGGATCGGATTGAATCATTGTCTGAAACTGCCCAAAAATACAGCCCGTCCCAAACCGATTGGGAAGATTACTTTTTCGATTTGGTTGGTGTTACCCGCCCCGAAAGTGGAATCTTACAGGAAATCATCTTGAAGTTTTCTCCTGAAGTTGCTCCCTATGTCATTACAAAGCCTATTCATCCAAGTCAAAAGCACAAGAATGACCCAACTGGTCTTGAAGTTAGAATCAAAGTCATTCCAAATTTTGAGTTGGAAAGATTGATTCTTTCTTTTGGAGAACAAGTCAAGGTAATTTCTCCACAGGATTTCAAAGAACGTATTTCTCAGCGTTTCAAGTCAGCAGGTCGTCTTTATTGAGCGTTGGCAAAAACAGCTCTTTTGGTTTTTCAGCCTTAGCATTGCGTGTCGGCAAAAACCAAATGTGCTGTTTGTGCGGTGGGTTTTTCCAATGAGGCACAACGTCAGTTCGTCTAAAAACCCTTTATGGGTTTAATTAGGATTTAAAAATAGGCAAATATTTTAAATATAAGCCCTTGAATTAAGCAACTGCAGCAAATTTGTATTTTAACTTTAGGATAATTAAAGGTTCCCTAAAACCCTTAAAATAGCTTTTCAGGGCCCAAAAATAAAGACCAAAACCTTTTAAGTAGGCTTTGAGTGTGTTTTTATCGAGGATGTTGAAGATTCTACGCAGGTTGTATGCTGTGAAAATCAAACCCACATCGGCCGTGGCGTGGGCAATGGTTTTTTTGGTCATAATATAAT
>JAAYLC010000226.1 GCA_012522045.1 Bacteroidota bacterium | reverse complement strand
GTGATAATTGTATCGACAAGTTTATCCACAGCAAGATCCGAGTTGAAATCCTTCAACTCAAATGAAAGTCCTTTATATCCCCTGTCATGCAGTAAATTATTCATTTTATTTGAATAAACAACGGGCAGAAACGGTATTTCAAAAATATCAGCCAGAATTGCACTATGAAATCTTATTGCAATCATTCTTTCGCAAGATTCAAATTGCTCCAAGAAACGTTTTTCATCACCAAGATAAGGGATTATCTCAATATTTTTCTTCTCCGTAGCAAGATTAAAAATATGGAACGCAGCAGCAAGATCATTTTCATTTTCACTGTCAAAGGCAAATAGTGTAACACTTTTATCTGTTCTTTTGATGTACTCATCAGCTAAGGCAGCCAAAAATTGATAGTTGGGGTAATTGTAGATTGGATTTCGTATCGACCTATAGGCAGAAATCCCTAATCCACTCTTCTTCGGATTCTGGCGTTCGTAAATTGCTTCAAGTGTGTAGACAATATCATCAGCAAAATGAAAATTTGTAACCTTTTTAAAACTATTGAGGAGATTTTCTGCTTCACTGTCTCTAACGGTGACTAAGTCATTCATCCTTAATTCCCATTCAGTTAGTTTCACACCAATTTTCCCGGAATATGGACCAAAGTTCGAGCCCAAAGTCGCAATTTTCAGATTGCGTTTTTTAACCCTTTTTAACTGTCTCAGTCTTTTGATGCGCCAAAATTTTTGCTTCAAGCTTACAAGCTGGAAACGTGAACCACCAATCGTTACATAAGCATCCGCATTTTGGAGATCATCTTTCTTGTTTTTAGTGCTTTTTATAATTATGTTGTCAATTGCCTGAAAAGAGTTTTTAATCGTCGATGAATTCGTATGAAGATAAAAATGAATATAAGGAAATCGCTTTGCTAAAAGTTTTATCATGAGATCATCACCAAGATTATTATCCAAATACGCATTAATTACTAATTTCATTTTCTTACCCTCTCGCTAATTCTCGGTGAATAAAACAAAACCGTTCTTATTTGTGAAAAAGTCTGATGCTTAATTCCATTTTTGGATCGGTGCAATGGTGTTTGCTGTTCCCGAAATCGGATAAAAGCCATAGGTATAGCACAGGAAAAAAAATACATCATCAGAAAGCTAGGATCAAAAAAAGGATTCCCGGTTAATCCATACAAAAGAAAAAATATTTGATATGTTAAAGAGTAACTCAATAAAGGAAACCAAGATTCCCTATCCTCTTTTTTCAGTCTTCTGATACCTGAAAGAGTAACCGCAAACAAAATTGATATTGGGATCATAAGTAGAAAAAAACCAACTATTCCTGTTTCGGTCAATAACTGTAGATAAACGTTGTGTGCTTCCATCTCAGTTTTTATTGTAACGGTACCGACTGTCGTGTATCGATAGTTCCCCCAGCCAATTCCAAACCAAGGATTATCTAAAAAGAGCCTCCAGGCGTGGGCATACAGAGAGCTTCGACTTGTCCCGGAATTGACAACTCCGCCGATAAAGATGTTTTTTACAGTCATGATTATGCGCGAAAAGAATGGTATTTGTAACAATATATCTTGAAATGCAATAATTACAAATAAAAGCAAGGCAGATGCGACTATGACTGCTCCGATTCTAAGTTTGAGCTTTTTATTTTTGTAAGGAAGAACGAAAGAAGCTACTATGGCTAAAAGCAAAAATATGGTATGAGCACGTCGGGCAGTCATAAGTAGGCTGAGAATTAAAAATATTAAAAGTACCACGCTTTTGCTTTTATTTGACCCAATTAATTTTCTTTTGCTAAGAAGAATAATAATACCGCACAATATATACCCTGCAGTATAGCCGGGATTTGACGTAAACCCTGTAAAGAACTCTCCAGTCCTTGCTC
>JAAYLC010000180.1 GCA_012522045.1 Bacteroidota bacterium | reverse complement strand
GTTTTGAAAAATAAGAAAAATATGGAAATAGTGATTCTATTTCCTAAAATGTGGTATTTAGTTAATAGTTATTAATTTCACATCATGTGGTTTTTTAACTATATTCATTGATTTGAATGCAACTAATTTTTTTATTCCTTTTTCGGAAGCTACATCAACTAATCTTTGGCTGATTACTCCATCAAATATGACACTATTAGCGGTCCCTTCAATACCTTTGATTTCTTCGTATATGTTTTCCACTTCAACCTCTTTGGTCATATTCAATGCTTCATCTAAAATAGCTCCACTGCCAGTGCCTTCAAATTCTTTTAACATATCTTTCATTAAGCTAACTTCATCATCTTCGACAGCTGGTTCTTCAACAACTTCTTCACGAGGAGTGAATTTTTGATGTCTTTTGGAATGTTTATTCTGATATTTTTTATTGTTGTTGTCTTTTTTATTAGAACTATTGGATTCATTCAGAATATTGTTTGTTGCTAAAAATTGTGCTGTAGGAACTTTATCTCTGAGTGCGACTAGAACTTCATCTTTTTCTAGGTCTTCAACTTCTTTTCCTTTTGGAGCACGTGTAATGTAGTCAACATCTCCGATTTGCAAGAGTTCTTTTAAGATAAGTTCTCCGCCCCTATCTCCATCTACAAATGCAGTGGTAGTTCTTTTCTTACTTAATTCACCAATTGCTTGAGGAACACTGACTCCTTCAACTGCAACGGTATTTTTAATACCATATTTGAGTAAGTTTAAAACATCACTACGGCCTTCCACTACAATAATTGCATCGGAAGTGTGTATGCTTGGGCCTGCAGGTAAACGATCATCTCCATATTCAGAGATTTCGTGAACTCTCATTGCTTCCCTTACCTCTTCAATCATTTTCATACTGGCTGGACCGACGCTTTCAACCATGTTTTTGTAGATTTCTTTTGCACGGTTAACAACTTGTTCTCTTTTGACTGCTCTTACGTCTTCAACTTTTAAAGTTTGAATTTGAGCTTCACAAGGTCCAACACGATTGATTGTTTCGAGAGATGCTGCGAGAATGGCGGTTTCAACTCTATCTAAACTGGATGGAATAACAATTTCACCTTTTGCCCTTCCGCTATTGGAATGAATGTTAACTTGGATTCTTCCAATTCTTCCAGTTCTTTGAAGTTCTCTTAAATCTAAATCGTTACTAAGTAAACCTTCAGTTTGTCCAAATACTGCACCAACAACATCAGGCTTTTCAACAATACCGTTGGCGGTAATTTGGGCATGAATTAAATATTTTGTTGTAGTTAATTCTTCACCTTTTCCCATTTTTAAGCCTCCTAAGCTTATTAATCGGGATAATTTATGTAATAACTAAAACTTGCATAAATTATACGATAAACATATTTTTTTATCTATTATACACTAGAAAAAGAGCCAATACATTTAGGAGCGTCACACAATTAAGGTTTTATCAATTCATTCCATATGATTTAATTTGAAATTTATAAAACTCGCCAATCTTCGATTCCTTAATAT
>JAAYLC010000141.1 GCA_012522045.1 Bacteroidota bacterium | reverse complement strand
TGTTTGCCTTCTTCGGAGTTGGGATAAGTAAGCGCTACAAAATTCAGTGCTTTTTCATATTGACTAAAACCTTCTTTTTTACCGATGGCAATCGCTTTTAGCAATTCGAACTTGGGAACAATTTCCGTTCCGTCGTATTGCAAAATATATTCTTCACATTTTTCAATTACTGTTTGATAGTCTTCCGCTTCAAACATTCTGTACAATTCTTTGTATTTATATTGCGGACTGGATTCGTCCGTGGCCAATAAAGTATTTGGATTTCGAAGTATCTCCGCATAACGGCTGTCACCGTGATGTGTTAAGATTTCATTTGTATAATAGGCCACTTTATCCGGACGTTCTAAAATTTCATAAATCCGCAATAAATTATATTTGGAAGGTACAATCAAACGTTCCTCGGGATTGTTTTCTAAAACTTTTTCCAATCGTTCTGCAGCCAATTCATATTCTCTGAATTTCTCTTTATAAATAAGCCCCAATTGATAGTAAGCAAAATTCCGTTCTCCATTTATGCTGTCGATAACCCCAGGATCGGTAGGAATTTGCGAAATGTACGTTTCAGGCTTAAACAATATATTTTCTGAAATAGACGATTCGCCTTCTTCTTCTTGAATTTCAGCCAATTCTCCGGCAGACGATGTTTTCGATGAAGTTCTCCAATCGTCTTCTAAAGCTCTGTCTCCCCATTGTTTTCTAAATTCTTGTTTCCCGTAAGACACGGTAGATGGGTTGTAAAAATAGAACGTTCCGGAAGCCGATGTTTTGTTGTCTTTTTTTCTTGTAAAGAATTCATTATCGGCGATTTCCTTTGCTGATTTTGCACTTTGAATACTATCCTGTAACGCTTTTTCTCGAAGGTTGTCCGTATAGTTAACAAAATAATTCATGCGTTCTTCATCGTTCATGGCAACGAGATTGAGAATACTATCATTTACCACTGCAATCTCTTCATAATGAATCACATCGTCGAGATTTTCACGTTTTTTCTTGACTCTTCTCCATTCTCTGGATTTATCATCCATAAAAATCAAGGTGCTGTCATAATATTGCCCGGCGGTTCGATAACGCGCATCGTCAAAGTTTATCTCTGCAAGAGTATAGTAATTTTTAGATTGAAGTATGCGATCTTCTTTAAAATTCTGAATGGATTTGTTATAAGCTTCTACCGATTGCGGAATATCGCCATTAATTCTGTGAAATTCAGCTTTGGAATAATATATGCGATCTAAAAACGGACGATTTTCACGGTCTTTTACCAATTTTTCAAACAGTTCCAATTGCGCAACTTGATCGCCGTTTTCATAATCGAAATTTTTTGATTTCTCTAAAAAAGCATTGATATAATAACTTCTGGAAGTTCTTCTTTTCAATTCAATAACTTTATCAAACGCGGCATTGGCACTGTCAGTTTCGCCCAAGGCATTGTGCAATTGTCCTTTGATAAATAAATACCGCCCTTTTAGCTCGTTGTTTTTGATGTTTTCAGCTGCAATTTTAATATATGGCAAGGCCTCGGCAAGCGAATCAATATTCACATACGCTTCGGCAATCATCGCATGTCCATCCACCCAATCTTCGTGTTCTATATAATCGTCAGAAAGCATGCTTTTTAAATTTCTAATCGCCACTTCTTCATTCTGCAAACGCACGTTTGTTTTGGCTTTCCAGATTCGTGCAGCATTTACACTGTTACTTTCCGGATAGCGGTCAAGGATAAAATTAAAAGCATCCAGCGCAGGTATAAACCGACCTTCGTAATAACGCGCTTTGCCCAATAACATATACGATTCGTCAATTTTCGGATTGTTTTCTTTTCCGTCAATGTACATCGAATGTTTTTGAATGGCTTTGGTTGCTTTTTCTTCTGCCACGGAAAAACTCCCCGGCTGGTCCCCGCGAACGGTTTCCAGATTTTCTTCGATTTCAATTCGTTCTATCGGGAGAATATCCCAAAAATTATCCTTGTATCCTGCAGCAAGTTGCATCTTGGCATCTTCATAAGCAATTTCTCCGTTGTAAAGAATATTGTACTCGGTAGTCAGGGCATGCATATTCCGACTCAAAAAAGTGTTCTTTTTTCGAGAACAAGCCGCTATCAAGCTGACAGTTAACAGAATAAGGGTGATTTTATAAATAAAATTCATGCTGTTTATACGATAAAATCTATCTCTCTTTTAATTTTAAGTTGCTACTTATTACACAAACTTAAAAGCTTTGTCTTTAGTATCTAATGACTTAAAAGAATCTGTAAAAATACATTACTTTTCAGACTTTCATAGAATTGAAGGTCTAAAATTAATCCAAGAAGCTGTCGGACACTTTCAAACCTTTGTATCTTTGCAAAAAATTTGAAAAAACATGAATGATTTTCACTCGTTGGTTGTTTCTGCAATAAAAAGAGAAACGCCTTATGCTGTTACTGTGGAATTTGAGATTCCCAATCATTTAAAAGAAAAGTTCAAATTTAAAGCAGGACAGTATGTAACTATTAAACATATTCACAACGATAAGGAAATTCGACGCGCTTATTCCATTTGCTCGTCGCCAAGTTATAAAAATCTGTGTGTCGGGATTAAGAAAGTCGACCACGGAATTTTCTCATCTTTTGCCAATGATCAATTAAAAGTTGGCGATCGTTTGGAAGTGATGGCACCCACTGGAAAATTTCTATTGGAACCCAATTTGAGAAATTACGCCGCTTTTGCTGCAGGTAGTGGAATCACCCCGATTATGTCATTGATAAAAGCTACTTTGGAGGAAAAAGAAAACACAACATTTCTGCTGATTTATGGAAATAAGACCCTTGAGGAGACGATGTTTTACGATGAAATCATCCAATTGAAAGAAAAATATCCGGAACGTTTTTTTGTAGAACTCCTGTTTAGTCGTCGGGAAGAGGATATCGGTCGTTTTGGTCGGGTTGATCGGGGAATGGTAAATTATTTTCTAAAAAATAAATACGAACACACGGCATTTGAATCCTTTTATTTATGCGGACCAGAAGAAATGATTGATGAAGTTGCAGCTACGCTGAAAACTTCCGGAATAAACAGCAAACAAGTTCATCATGAGTTGTTTTCTACAGCTGAAAAAGGATTGTTGGTTGAAAAACACGACGGAAACACGGAAATTACGATTATCCTTGATGATGAAGAAGAAACGTTTGAAATGCCACAGACGAAATCGGTTCTTGAAGCTGCCTTAAATGAAGGGTTGGATGCTCCGTATTCGTGTCAAGGAGGAATTTGCAGTACGTGTATTGCAAAAATTAAGGAAGGAAAAGCCGAAATGCGTAAAAATCAGATTCTCACTGACTCTGAGATTGCTGAAGGTCTTATTCTCACGTGTCAGGCACATCCTACAACTCCGCGTTTGATTGTAGATTATGACGATGTTTAATTCTTTTTAATATTTTTTAGCACGCGAGCGAGTTCGGCGGCAATTTTTTCAGGTGAAATGGTACGCATGGCATTTTTATATCCCGGAGGAAATTTATTTCCATAGATACTCGTAGGAATTAAAGGATATTTTTTTCTGTCGGCAGTAAGTTGATTCTTTTCATCTTGTTGAAACGGAGCAAAACCTGCAAAAGGATGGGTAACGCCCCAAAGTGTAAGTACGGGAATTCCGAAAATTGCTGCAAGATGCCCGTTTCCACTGTCCATGCTTATAAATGCATCGACATTGGAAATCAATCGAAGTTCGTCAGAAAAAGATAGCTTCCCGGCGACATTCACACAGTGCTCAACTTCTTTTTCCCACACATTTAACTGTTTGATTTCGTGTGCTCCTCCTCCGAATAATAAAATTTTATAATTCCCTGATTTTTCAAGTATTTTCAATAATTTTTTCATCAAATCCGGTGGATACATCTTCCCTTCATGAGCTGCAAACGGTGCAATTCCAATAATATTTTTAGAAGCATCAGCCAGGAAAACACGGAATTTTTCAGGGATTTCCGGTTTCCTAGGAGGACTATAATTTTCCAACGAAATCGGATAACCGAGTTGGGCAAAAACCTCAGCATAGCGTTGATGAGTTGTTTTTAATTGTTTGAAAGATTTCGGATTTCCGGAAACTAAAGCTTTTTTCTCTTTTCTTCCTTTATCGATGGTTTTTACAGAAATTCCATGGAGGCGAAAATAAACCGAAAGCATTTTGGTTCGCAACACATCGTGTAAATCGGCTACAGCATCAATTTTAGTTGCTTTAACTTGACTTCCCAACTTAAATATTCGCAATCCTTTATGTTCCTTTTTTAAATCGGCTGAAATGAAATTCACATTTGGAATAAATTCAAAAAGCGGGTTAAAAAACGGACGAGACAGCACCGTTATTTTAAGCTCCGGATAGGTCTGTCTGAGAATTCTTAAAACGGGAACAACCATTGCCACATCTCCAAGAGCAGAAAAACGCATGACGAGAATATGTTGCGGCAATGACATAAGCAGCTTTATTATTTCTTTTCGCGCAAGACGGGGTTCAATTCGTCGTCATTGTACATCTTCATCTGCTTGTAAACTTTCATATATTTTCTTCCGTGTGCAATATCGTCCAATAACTGATTGATAGCCGTACTTAAATCGACGCGTTGCTGAAGAAGCACATCCAATTTTGCCTGACACGCCATGCGGTGTTCTTGGGAAGCATCTTTACGATTGGCTTCTTCTGCCATGTGATAAATTTTCAATGCGAGAATTGACAACCGATCAATTCCCCATGCCGGACTTTCGGTGTTGATGGTCGCATCTTCTTTGACTTCTACATCTTTAAACTTTTCAAGAAAATAACTGTCAATGTATTCTACGGTGTCGGTTCTGTCTTGGTTGGAAGCATCAATTTTGCGTTTCAGTTTCAAAGCAGCCACCGGATCTATTTGCGGATCACGGATAATATCCTCATAATGCCACTGAACGGTATCTATCCAACATTTTCTATAAAGTAAGTGTTCGATAAGATTTGTTTGAGGGTCGTAAGGATTGTCGAACGGTTGGTCAACATCATCAATTTCGTGATATTTTTCAATCACCTCCTGGAAAATTTTGTTTGCTTTGTCTGAAAACATAATGTCTTAATTTAGTTCGTTTATAATTACTGAAAACGGGTCTTCTTATTTTTCTAAAATATGTAAATATTCATATGTTATTGACGCTTTGTGATTCCGATTTTCAGTTTTATCGGCTTTAAACCGTCGGTATTTTTTTGTGACTAATTCATAATTCCCATATTTTTTCATAAGGTTACGAACTTGTGCTTCCGACATCAACCCTTCGTTGTTGTAACTTAGAAAAATATATTTAAAATTAGCATTCTTAATCAATTCTTCAAAAGAATTAAGGACTGTTCCTCGCCGACACCAATCGCTTTTGTAATACTTGCGCAATCCGGTTTTCCCTTGAGGTACAAAGGTATCATATTTTGCAATAGTGGTTAACAAATGATAATTGGCGCCGTATTGTCTGGCATTGTATGGCGGATCAAGATAAAGGATGTCGCCTTCAATTTTTTTTATCAATTCGTTGCTGTCTTCACAATAAACCAAATGAGGATTTTCAGTTATTTCAAACAACGCCGGACTGAGTATCATTGGTTTTTGAGCAGATTTTTTAATGTGTTTTAAATAAGCACCGTAAACGGAGGCTGTATTGGCAACTTTATCCGCGCTTTCAAGAAGCGAAGCAATCAAAAAAAAATATTGATTTTCATCAATTTTATTTTCTGCTTTCCACTGATTTATTTTTTGACGAACCGCATCAATTTTTTGTCCGTTTTCGGAAGTAAAATAGTTGCGATTTCCACGCCCTCCCGCAGCGTAATTTTCAAAAATAAATCCTTTGATTCCGGGCAATGCATTTAATTCTTCAAGAAGCGGTTTATATTCAAAAGACTTGTGATTTCCTATGTAATTTCGGTTTAATACATAACTGTAATACTCTACATCATTCGCGATTATTTGTTTTGCTTTTCCTTTAAATGTCCTTCCGACTATGCCGGTTCCGGCAAAAAGATCGCAAAAAACTTTTTGAGATAAATCCTTACCGCACTTTTTGACTACAGTTTTGTAAATGAAGTCGGAAAGCGTGTGTTTTGAACCTATGTAGTTCACTTTTTGTCTTTTATTTAAGGTCGTTGTATCCAAATAATATCACTTGCAATTTGATTGCCGTCAAATGTAATGGAATGCAATTGAGAAGTCTCAAAGTTTTGTAAGTAATTTTCTACTGCATGTTTAATCAACTGTAATTCTGCTTTCATTTTCCAATGGTTTCCTTCTGAGTCATAAACGATGACAAACAATCTGTTTTTAAGGTGAAACCGCTTCTGACTGCTTTGATTGTCATATAACCAACGAATCAATTTGTGCTCATTTTCAACCGCCCAATCATATGAATAACCGAACTTTTCAGGGAAAACACTTGTTTTGTGATCAAAGGGAATCTTGTCAATAAAAAAATCTTTTTCATGGTCTTTACTTTTGGCAGGAACTACTTTGTCCGAATTGCAAAATAAAAATTCAACGGCACGGGCACTGTGAAAATTATACCATCGATTGGCGGCATATTGAAAAATTTCATGCTTGTTTAGATTATACTTTAAATAGACTTTTTTTATTTTATCAATCAGCGTTTCCCAATTTATCGTTTCGTAAATAAAATTTGTGTATCCGTCCCATAAATCATTTTGTTTGCGATACCATCGATAGGGATAGTCATGTCTTTTTTTCAATTCCCGTTCCAGAAAAATCAAATCCATTTTTGGTCATTTAAATCATAAAAAACAAGCTAATCATCACAAACATCCACAAGAGAATTTCTTTGAACCACACTTCTGATTTTCGTTCTTTACCGTAGCTCTGTGATTTTTCTTCTTCAAAATAAGGAGCGGCAATAATTGCTGCCGACGGAATCAAAAAAAATAGTTCTGCTCCGGTCTTTTGCGGAGTTAACAGTACAAGAAGCAAACTGCATATAAAGATATAAAATTGTAAATATTGTCTGGATTTCTCCTTCAGTGAAAATGCAGAAAACTTAAATGCTTTGTAAAATCCTATCCAGATTCCGAAAGAAATAAAAATAGTTGTCGGGACGAGCAATCCAATTTCATTGTATGCGCTAAAGTCAAAAGAAGATGTTTCAATCCATGTTTGAAACCAGTCCAACGAACCGTCGCGAAGCAACAGAAAACCAATGGCTATATTCATAATGAGAAAACCACCGGCAAGGGGCATCAGTAGATGTTTAAACGTCCTGTTGGGTATTTGAAAAATTGCTAACCAAAGTGGAATTAAATAAAGGAAACTCCAAAAATAAAACAGGGAAGCGATGGTAATCCACAAAGATGCGTCTACTATTTTTCTGACCGTGTTGGTATCTTTTTCCAAACTCAACAGACGACGCATTG
This sequence comes from Bacteroidota bacterium, assembly GCA_012522045.1. Taxonomy (GTDB): domain Bacteria; phylum Bacteroidota; class Bacteroidia; order Flavobacteriales; family Flavobacteriaceae; genus JAAYLC01. The sequence continues at coordinate 568 of JAAYLC010000141.1, read as the reverse complement.
CCAACATCAAAAAAAGAGAAGAAAATATCACAGAGGGATTGTCAAAAATCTCCGGAAAGAAAAGGATGAAAAAAGTTAATAAAAAAATTGCAAAATCTGTGGTGGCGGTAATTTTGTTCTTGTGAATGATAAAATTAAATAGCTGCATCATAAAAAGAAGTGCAATTAATTTTATCAGAATATCAGGCAGCAAAGAAATATTAAACTCTGATAACGTGAGAATTAGATAAGCCGCATAAGCAAATGTCAGGTAAATCATCAAGAACAACAACGTTCCGGGTTGAGATTTTTTCAAAAAGCTTGTTAACATAGGGGGCTTTTTATATTTTTGCTTCTTTAATATCTAGAATTATGACTTGGAGAGGTTTTTGGGAAGCTATTGCTTCCATATTCGAAGATTTTCTTTTACTTCCGTTGGATGCCTTACGTTCTCTTGAATTGGAATCGTGGTGGGCGGCAAACATTATTTCTTGGATTTTCGTGATTATCGGAGCCATTGCGTTAGTCTATTGGTTGAAACAATTGATAGCTTTTGACGAGAACACAGAAGAAACGTACACATACGAAG
>JAAYLC010000005.1 GCA_012522045.1 Bacteroidota bacterium | reverse complement strand
CTACGTTTCCTTTAAAGTTTGGTTCGCGCATATTTTCAGGCACTTCTCCTTTAGGATCGGCAGCGGTGGGAACGGCATCGCAGCGACATCTCCAATCTAATGGCGGGTAATATTCGCTTCAAAAGCGACATCGGTAAAGCCTTGGTTTTGGAAACTGTCATCAAACCATTGCAGGCAATATACTCTTGCGTGCCGGCGCATATCGCTTTTCAACGCTTCAGCTATTGCGAGAAAATCTGGAGCTTTGAAATTTTGTTTTGCCATTGTCCGTTAAGTGGTTCTATGTTTGTTATTGCCGGAAAATAAACGGTGGCTTGATGTGGATTTTCATAGGCTTGCTCCATTGCTTTTAAGCCGTTATGGCTAAGATAGCAAGTGAAGGCGGCACCATAGGGTTCGATAAGTTTTTCAGCCATCAAATATTCAAAAGCATCCGAGTCAAAAGGGATGCCTTGCTGTGCGCAAAGTTCTTTCAGGTTTACCCATTTGCGGGTGCTTCCTTGACAAAAGCCATATAAAGCATTCAGCAGGCGGAAACGGTTTTCTTTTTGTTTTTGTATCATAACTATTGGTATTTGTTGATTAAAGGTATTCATAGTTAAAAAGTTTTGTATATTTGTGATGTAAACAAACGCTTCGCGAGTAAATTCAAGATTACGTTCGTTTATGAGAAAGGCGGATTTTATTCGCCTTTTTTCTTTGTTATATCCTTTCGGTAATAATGTTTGACATCCTTTCTATCTTTAGATATAATTATCACTTCTTGAATAGATTTATAATTTGATTCCAGTCTAAAATTTCCACGCAGTTGGTTTAAAATTGCCTGGATAGAATTTGGATTGTCTTTTAAATCAATTACAACCATCTGACTGCCTTGTTTTGTGGCTTTGCTTAAAACCCTCCTCAGGTTTAATCCTAATGGGGCTTTTCTATCAGCTATTTTATTGTTTATCAAATATTCTGGATTAGGTTGTTTTTCACCGGGTTTAAAGCTGCACATCAAACGGCTGCACATCCACATCTTTAAAGCCGCCTTCGTCATATTCTTTTTGTGCGCTGTAGTCTATCAAAGTAGCATTGTAAGTAATACTCCATAGGTTTCCGCTCCCGCCGGTATCTACAGGGCTGTAACTCACACGGCGCATACTGCTGTAGTTCTGTCCGCTACTTGCGTGAAGGGTTTGGTTCACTTTGTCCATAATGTCAAGAAAGTCCAAAGCATCCTGCTGATTGTACGCACCTTTAAACGTATCGAGGAACGTTTCGTAAAAGATGAATACATCCACTTGTGCGGTTACGTTTTGCACCTTGTTGCCGAGGTCGGCAATTTGGTTGCTTCGGAAGGCAAGAAATATGGCAGGAGTTGGAAATGGATGTTCTGTTTCAAGATTGTACACTTGGGAGTTCCATAGGTCAATCCATCGCACTTCCGGAATGTGAGCGTTTAATTTGTCTGCCAGTTCTTTGTATAGTTCTTTGAAGTTTTGCATTGTTTTTATTCTTTAAAACGTTTTAGTATTTGTGTGTGAAGCCATTGGTCAAGGTTGTTCATCATTTGTTGCGATTCGCCAATGAATTGTCTTTTTTGGTATTGTGTGTCTATTTTTCGGGTATGAGCTTGCACCTGATAGCGTTTTCCGTCTCTGATTCTGCTGTGTGCGCGAACATTTTGCACCGCTCTTATTCGCAATCCAAAATTGTGGGTAGCGGCATAAGGCACGTGTGTTCCGAAGGTAATTGTATTTTCATCTTCTTTTAAAACGTTCAAACTTTTACGCAAAAAAGTAGTGTCTATCAATATAGCTCTTCCCGGGCTTTAATCCGGATCTCGTTTTGGCCAAGCTTTAAATGAAGCATCGGTAAAGCCTTGGTTTTGGAAGCTGTCATCAAACCATTGCAGGCAATATACTCTTGCGTGCCGGCGCATATCACTTTTCAACGCTTCAGCTATTGCGAGAAAATCTGGAGCTTTGAAATTTTGTTTTGCCATGATTTAAAGTTTTGTATATTTGCAGTGAAGAGCGGGGAAACCCAATCTTCCTGCCTAAAGCCTGATTCACTTTGATTCAGGCTTTAGTGTTTTTAAAAGAGTTACTAATTTTCCTTGTAATATTTCGTCTCTGGTAGCCACTGCAACCTTATTATTATAAATGAAATAGAATTCTTTAAAACTGGTTCCTCTATTCTTTGTTATTTTTGATTGCATCATATTATCTACCTTCGTAATATCAAGAGAACTAAACTTATAAGTGAAATCAAAAACTATTGATTGGCATTTCTGTTTTTTTGCAGCATCGATAGCATTTTTAATTCCATTATAATTATCTTTTTAAAAATTCCATTTTAAATCCGACAAATACCCGTTTATAAAGTATTCTGCATTGGATGGAATATTGGAGTTTTTTGGTCTTGTCAGCTCAATATGTGGTCTGATATAAACATTAATTTTGAGATTATTAACTATTTTGATGGCACATTCTAAATTTTGCAAATAGTCAGATTTATCATAGAAAATATTTCTATAAACTTTCCCATTTTTACTATCATAAACAATTTCATAAGGTGCATTGAGTTTCATTAGCTCTTGATTGCGTGTAGCATTTTCATTCTTATTCAACAGCTTAAAGAAATTGTGTTTTTGGGTAAAGATTTCTTTATCTTTGCCTACGTTTCCTTTAAAGTTTGGTTCGCGCATATTTTCAGGCACTTCTCCTTTAGGATCGGCAGCGGTGGGAACGGCATCGCAGCGACATCTCCAATCTAATGGCG
>JAAYLC010000017.1 GCA_012522045.1 Bacteroidota bacterium | reverse complement strand
GGTTTCAACAGGCACAAGATGAAATGACGGGAGTTGCAGGGCTCATGCAGGCTTATATAAAGAAGGACGCTTCGATTGCCCAATCACAGGCAGATCATGCCACTCAAACCGAGCGTATTGAGAAGCGCTATAATGATGCGTTAGAACGCTACACCGCTCTTGAAGCCGAAAAGACAAAAAGGGTGCGTAAGAGCAAGGAACTGAAGGCTTTCACTAAAACTCTGAAACAGCAGCCTTTGGTGGTTGCTGAATGGAACGAGCGCCTTTGGATAACACTCCTGGATACGGCAACGGTGAACAGAGATGGTACGATGGTGTTTCTGTTCAAAAGCGGAACCGATATCATGGCGTGAATAAAACAATGAAAGCGAGAAGCCGGAAAAACAGTCAAGAACTATGAATTTGAGTTAAAATATTTAAAATTATCTGATACAGATTGCACCTCGCTCGAATTGTTCACATATATTTTCCTGTTTTGGTTGTATAGGTAGTTGTATTTTTCGAGATAATGTAGTATAATAATAAAAATTGAATACAATAAAGGCATTGACGAGAAGGAGTATGTATTTATCTAATGCGCAGAGAGAAGGTGGTTGGTGTAAACCTTCGTGAAGAAAGTACAGAAGTAGTCTCTGAGCTGTGAACCGAACAGAAAGCATCGTTGCATTCTAAGTAGACTTCAACGGAAATTCCGCCGTTAAAATCCTGTTTTGCAGGAGGGGAAAACGATCTCGGATATAGTTATATATCCCGCATCGGTAAAGTGCAGAAGTTTATTCTTCTGAATTTAGGTGGTACCGCGGACACAATGTTCGCCCTAAAGTAACAAAAGTTGCTTTAGGGCGTTTTTATTGTGTTCGATTTAATATCTTTAGGAGGTATCACATATGGAAAAAAGATACGAATTTTCACTGAGAGAAAAACAAATGCAGGAGCTTTGGTCAGAAGAACAGATTTACAAATTCGATGCAAGCGCAGAAGGAGAGATTTATTCAATTGACACTCCTCCGCCAACCGTAAGTGGCAGTTTGCACATCGGGCATATTTTCTCATATACACAAGCGGATATGATTGCTCGTTATCGCAGAATGCAAGGTTACAATGTTTTCTATCCATTCGGTTTCGATGATAACGGTTTACCAACGGAGCGACTCGTTGAGCGCGATGAAGGTATCAGAGCGAGTGATATACCAAGAAGTCGATTTATTGACTTATGTATTAAAACAACAAGCAAATACGAAAACGAGTTTCGTAATTTATGGGTTTCCTTAGGGTTTTCTGTTGATTGGTCATTTCAATATGAAACCATCAGTGCTGATGTTCGGAAAAAGTCGCAAGAATTGTTTTTAGAGCTTGTAAAAATGGGTAAGGCTTATACTAAAGAGTCACCTGTTTTGTGGTGCACAGAATGTCAAACATCAATAGCACAAGCAGAACTTGATAATGCCGAAATAGACAGCACTTTCAACTACATTCCTTTTACGGTTGGTGAAGCGGCACTTAATGTTGCAACTACACGTCCCGAATTGCTTTACGGCTGTGTTTGCTTGTTTGTAAATCCAAGCGATGAAAGATATATTAATTACATTGGTAAAAAGGCTCTTGTTCCATTATACAACTATGAAGTCCCGATTTTATCGGATGAAAAGGTTAGCCTCGAAAAAGGTACTGGTGTAGTTATGTGCGCAACCTTTGGCGATAGTACAGATTCCGAATGGTTTAAAGAGCATAATTTACCATACAGAAAAGTAATCATGCCGGATGGAACAATTGCAAATGAGGTTCCAATTATCGGCGGACTTAAAGTGGTTATTGCTCGCAGAGAAATAATTAAGAAACTTGATGAAAATGGATTGCTATTAAAATCCGAGAAAATAAAACATGCTGTAGCGACACATGAGCGATGCGGTAAAGAAGTTGAAATCATACCATCAAGGCAGTGGTATATTGATATCCTGGCCGATAAAGATAAATTCTTGAAAGCAGCGGACGAAATCAAGTGGTATCCCCCGCAGATGAAGAGCCGGTATATTGCATGGGTTGAAAATATCAAATGGGATTGGTGTATCTCCCGTCAGCGATACTTTGGCATACCTTTTCCGGTTTGGTACTGTAAATCTTGCGGAAACCCTTATTTCGCAAATAAAGAGCAACTTCCAGTTAATCCTCTTGAAACTAAATTTACTGGGAACTGCGACTGTAGCTGCAATGAGTTCATTCCTGAAAACGCAGTTTTTGACACTTGGGCCACATCGTCCCTAACACCACAGATCAATGAACGTTTTGGACAAAAACTTACACCGATGAGTATGCGCACACAAGCCCATGAAATTATTAGAACATGGACTTTCTATACTATTGTCAGGAGCCTTTACCATACAGGGGATATACCGTGGAAGGATTTAATGATCTGTGGTTTTGTATTAGCGAAGAAAGGCGAAAAAATCAGTAAATCGAAAAGCAATACCGATCTTGTACCAATAAACTTGATCACAAACTATTCTGCGGATGCACTTAGATATTGGGCGGCTAACGCTCGCCTTGGTACAGACACATTCTTTGCAGTCGATGAACTTGATATTTCAAAACGTTTTATCACGAAGCTGTGGAATGCAAGTAAATTCGCTATTTCTCATCTTCAAGATATAGACTTGAATGACTCACCAAATCTTCTGCCTGTTGACCGTTGGATGATCGAGAAGACGAATGATGTAATAATGAAGGCTTCAAAGATGTTAAACCAATATGAGATCGGCTCAGCAAGACATGAAATTGACGACTTGTTTTGGAAGGACTTCTGTGATAACTATGTTGAGATAATTAAGGAAAGATTGTATCAGCCAGACATTCACGGTATCGATGAACGCAAAAGTGGACAGTACGCTCTTTATTATTCTCTACTCAACATTCTAAAACTTTACTCTATTTACGTTCCGCACCTCACTGAGTATATTTATCAGGGCTTTTTTAAACAGCATATCGGCATTGTCTCAATCCATTTGTTGAAATGGGAAAAGCCTACCCCAACTGATCAATCCCTGCTTGAATTTGGCGAAGTTCTAAAAAATGCGATTTCCGATATGAGAAAATATAAATCTGAAAACAATCTTTCTATGCGCGCGGAGATCGAGTTGTTAGAGGTTGAATCCGGGAAATTCTATGATTGGATGATGCAAAGTGAAAAAGACATGAAAGCTTGCTCAAATGCGAAGGAAATAGTTATTAAGTAATTCAAGCGTCCTTGGAAACAGAAAGTTCGCATTATAAGATAATAATCAAAAAGCAGTTCACATAGTGGGTTGCTTTTTAGTTGCTTCCTTAATTATTTAGCTTTATGAATACGATGTTCACCCCTACACACGGAACAAATGGGAAACGTCAAGGGTGTTCACTCAACAAACGGGAACAAGGCTACCGGGTGCATTTTGTATCAAACCCGTGTTCTTTGCCATATAAGAACGCTAATTTTGATACGCTGGCTATCAACATTAGCGTTCTTGTTTTATGCCCAAAAACGGCTTGAAATAAGGCTTTTTCGCACTTTTCCATAAAGACGGAAACATCGCATGGGTTCATTGAAACAAGAAATGCACACTTTCTCCGAGAAATTTTGCCTTAAACCGATACCCTCGCTAACGATTTATAGAGGGGTGTGCAAAATATCGGAGGGGGTGTGCATTTTTTTGGAGGGTGTGCATCT
>JAAYLC010000042.1 GCA_012522045.1 Bacteroidota bacterium | reverse complement strand
CTCTAACACAATAAATAGCGTTTTCATCAAAGATGGGAGTCCCTGTAAATCCAAACAACTGCGAGTTTGGAAAAAACTCTTTAATTGCTTTGTGGTTATCACCAAACTGGGAACGGTGGCATTCATCAAAAATAAAAACCATTCTTTTGTTTCGCAAAGGCTCTAAGCGTTCTTTATAATTTTTCTTATATTCTCCATTCAAAGCCAAAGCCAGTTTTTGAATCGTAGTCACAATAATTTTATCGGAATAGTTAATAGAAAGCAAACGACGAACCAAACTTTCGGTATTGGTGTTTACTTCTACACTTCCCTCCTGAAACTTATTGCACTCTTCGCGAGTTTGCTAATCTAAATCTTTTCTATCTACAACAAACAGACATTTTTCTATCTCAGGATTATTTTTCAATAAGGTAGCCGCTTTAAAAGAGGTGAGCGTCTTCCCACTTCCTGTAGTATGCCAAACAAAACCATTCCCTCTATTTTGATTCACGCAGTCGTCAATAGCCTTTACCGCATACATTTGATAGGGCCGCATGACCAATATTTTTTGCTCGGTTTCCACCAAAACCATATACTTGCTAATCATTTCGCCCAAGCTAAACTTCGCTAAAAACTTCTCGGAAAAATCATGCAAGTTCGTTATTTTTTTATTATCGATATCAGCAAATTGATAAACAGGCAAAAATTGTTCTTCGGCATTGAACTGAAAATGCTTCTCTATATTATTGGCAAAATAAAAGGTGTTTGTTTGATTACTTACAATAAATAGCTGCATAAAACAAAAGAGGGAATTACCATAGCCACTGCCCACTTCATTTTTATAATCCACAATTTGTTGCATCGCCTTTCGGGGCGAAATATCCAATCGTTTTAGTTCTATTTGCACCAAGGGTAGCCCATTGATAAGAATAATCACATCATATCTTTGAAAACTATTTTCCGTATTCATACGGAGCTGGCTTGCAACTTCAAAGTCGTTTTTGCACCAGTCTTTTATATTCACCAAAGAGTAGTGCAAAGGAGTGCCGTCTTCCCGCTGGAAAAACTGCTTTTCTCTTAAAAACTTAGAAGCCACAAAAACATCTGGATTTATAATTTCTTCTTTAAGGCGTAAAAATTCAGCATCCGACAAATTCACCTGATTGAGAGACTCAAACTTTTGCCTAAAGTTTTTATCCAGCGAATTTCTATCCACAATATCTGGCCTAAGAGTATATTTTAAGCCCTCAAGCTGCTCTATAAATTGTTTTTCTATTTTGCTTTCCTTATTCATTACTCAAAGCCCCTAACTCCTTATTCCCCAAAAGTATAAGCGACAGAAAATGATAACACAAGCAAGATTTTTACTTAAAAAAAAGCTCCTTAAGTAATCACTATAGGAGCTTCTCGTCTCAATGGTTTTACTAATGCTCTATTAGGATGCTTTAACACTAGGTATTTTTTCTAACTCTTTCGCAATCTTTCTTTTTTCTTTTCGTAAATCATATTCATCTTGGATACCTAGCCAAAAATCGGCAGAGTTTCCAAAATATTTTGCAAACCTTAGTGCTGTATCTGCTGTTATTTTACGATTTCCTTTTATAATTTGAGAGATTCTTGTGGCTGGAACATTAGTGTCCTTTGCCAGTCTATACGCTGTTATATTTAATGGCACAAGGAATTCTTCTACCAATATCTCTCCAGGTGTAATAGATGGTATTCTTTCCATAGCATTCTCCTATTCTTAGTGATAATCTACTAGTTCAACTTCGCTAGCAGATCCATTATTCCAAAAAAAGCAGACCCTCCATTGATCATTTAGCCTGATGCTGTATTGCCCTTTTCTATTTCCAGATAATTGTTCCAGTCTATTTCCGGGAGGAACCCTCAAATCATTTATATCTTTTGCCCTATGAATTAATATAAGCTTTCTTAATCCAACGCGCTGAATATCTTTTGGGAATTTTTTTAGTATATATTTCTTCCCATATTTTTTGGGTATCCTTATCTTTGAAGGATTCAATCATAGCCCATAATAACACGGAACGTTATCAACGTCAAGCGACAATATAATTCTGATCTCGTTTATTTTGTTTTATCATGCTAATCCTATTTTTCCTGACCTCGAAATCTCTCTCTCGAGTAAAATTTTTTAAAAAAGCTACTTAAGTAATCACTATAGGAGCTTTCATGATT
>JAAYLC010000118.1 GCA_012522045.1 Bacteroidota bacterium | reverse complement strand
ATTTTGATTTTGATAGGTTCATTGTTTTTCACCTGCAATTTATTTATACGCAATCCAAGCATCAAATTCCCAATCTATTGGGCAATCATAATCTTGTCTAAATGAAATCGCTTCGCGAACTTGCTCTTGGAAAACTTCATAAGTGCCAGAATCCCATTTGCTCCAGCCAATGAGTTTTTCAGATGTATATTTGCTTTTGCCTTTGTTTTCTTTTTTGCGAATGCCTAATTGAAGATCGGCAGCGCTCAGTACATATTGATCAACTGGGACATGGAGTAATTCTCTGATACTATTCAAATACTTATTCCAATCGGCAGTTTCGGCTACAAGCATATTTTTCAAGGTCATGTTAAGCCATTTTTGAGCGTGACCATGTGTGAATTTTGCATCCAGTTTTGTTATGTCCCAACACTCAATAATTTTTATACGCGTTTCTTTATGCCATTTATCGAATTTTTTTTGAGCTTCCGTTTTTTCGTCATCGCTCAATTTTTTCAGAATAATTTCGCTTTTTAGTTCTTCGAGCCTTGATTCAAGAATACTTTTTACAGCATCCATATAATTGTTATATTTGTCAGCGTCGTTTCTTTTTAATATACCCATTCCTCTGAGTCTCCGGCACAAGTCGTGGTATGCGTATTCTGCACATTTTTTCACAGTTGGCTCTCCGTCAAAAAACCAATCTCGCAATTGATTAAATCGCTTTTCATCATCGCCCTTGGTAAGTGCATTTTTCAAATATTCCCAGTTTTCTTTTCTTGCCATTTTCTATTCCTCCAAATTCAATATTTTTCAGCAATCGATTTTGCCGCTTTGCCAACCCGATCACGCAAGCTTTCTGGCGACAACACCTCGATATGCTCACCGTATTGTAGCGACCAGTAAAGCATTGCCTGTTCACTTACTTTTACATCAACAATAATGTTTTCATCGTCCTCACCAGTAAACCTCGCATCATATCCGAACCAATCCAAAATATCTTTGATGATATACCGCTTTGCTCGGAATTTCACCCACACGCTCTCGCCACCGAACATATAGATGTTTTCAGCCATATGCTTTGGCAGATCAAAGCCGTTTTTAAGCGCCGGCACTTCTTTCACCGGCGTAATCGGCTCGTCGTCAAGCAATTTAATGTCAACAATGCGATCAATCCGGTAATTTGAAACGGCTTCCGGGTAATATTTGTGCGTGCAGATTAAATAATACCGTCCATTGGTGGCAGCCATCTGATATGGATTGACTTTATAGGTGGTTACTTTTCCGTCTTGATTTTTGTGTAATAGCGGTTTTTTGTCTATGCCGTAATCGCTGATATAGTGAAATTGAACACGTTTTTTCTTTTCTATTGCATCGTCTAAAATTTCAATAGTATAAAAAAGAGCTTTGTTCTCCGACAATTTTTCCGGCATTGTGCGGATATGTTTTACTTTTGCCTTGAAATAGGTATTTGAGAGTCCCTCCAGCTTTTCGATTAACTCTTTACATTGGTTATAGGGAATGTGCTTGGAAAATAATAGGCTGTCAATCAATAACCTCAGCTCCGCGTCGGTAAAATCCCGTACAAGATACCAATCGGAGGTAATAATTTCTTCTTCACCGCTTTTGTTGATTCGTATTGATTCTGAAAATTCAAGCTGGTAACCAAAATCAATCAAATTCATCAAATTGCGTTTTATGGCCTTACGGTCAACCTTTTGTGAATATTCTCGTTCAAGTCGCTCTCCTATATCCTTCGCCGAAAGGCGGTGGTTCTCATCGGAATATTTTCTGAGAATATCAAGAATATTAAGGATAAGCATCTTTTTTGGCGGTGTAGCGTAATTCATGGTAATCCCTCCATATCAGAGCTTTTTAATATTGTAACATGGATTATTCACAAAATCAATGAGTGATGTTCTAAAAATGACACATCGCATGTTGTTCAATTGTTGTTTTATTTTGTAACGAAGGTCATTGATTAAAACCTATTTTTCGTTTTTCCCCGGATTTCACTGACGGAGCTTCAAAATCCTCTGGTAAAAGCTGTTCGATATCTTTGTCGGTAACCTTGTCAACATCCATAGTTACAAGTCGCGATGCCTGTTTCATAACCGCCTTTTCAAATAAATTCCGGGCATAACGGCCATTGCCAAAATCATCCGATGCCATAGCAGATTCATAAATGGGGAGAAGTTTATCATTCACACCATCTCCCAATTTTAGTTTTTTATTATCTGCAATTAACGCTGTGATTTGACACAACTCGTCCGCATTATAATCAGCAAAAGGAACATGAAAAGCAATTCGGGAACGTAGTCCGGGATTTTTCTGCAAAAAGCCTTCCATTTTATCAGGATACCCTGCATAGATGACCACCATATCTTCACGGTAATTTTCCATTTCCTGAACGATGGTGTTGATTGCTTCATCCCCGTATAAACCGTCTTTATCATCTACCAGTGAGTATGCCTCGTCATTGAACAGAACGGAACCTTTGGCAGCTTTGAATTTAGCTCTGACCGTCGGTGCGGTCCAGCCTACATATTTTCCAACCAAATCGGCACGCCCGACTTCATACAAGTCACCGACAGACAATAAATCATTATCCTTCATAATTTGTGCAAACAACCGTGCCACAGTTGTTTTTGCTGTTCCGGGATTTCCAGTGAATATCATGTGCATAGCTGGTCGTTCTGCAGAGAACCCCTTTGATTGAAACAGCTTTTGAGCTTTATAAAAATCCAAAGCCTGATTGATTACCTTCTTAGCGTCACAAAGACCAATCATACGTCCCAATTCTTCAATTGCGGAGCCTTTGGGCTTCTCAGCGGCGACTTGCTTATTAGCGGTTTCAAGCCCGGCATACTGTGTGTACAATTCAGATTTCAATCGTTTATCATACCACTCATCGAATACAAGATTTAGGTCGGCAGCTGTATAACCCTTTCCATTATTAACTTTTTTATACAAAACACGGTCTGCCGATACTCCATGTTCTTTGGCGAGTAGGCTAAGATATTCTTTAGCACGACTGTCAAAAACAGTTTCCTGCGTAATAGGAACTATTGTAACAGCTCCTAAATGCTCCAAGAAGACGTGTTTTACTTTTTCTGCTTTACGTTGTAAACAGAATATTGTAAGAACTTTATTTCTGTTTTCACGCATGATGTTACACAGCCCGGATATAACATCTGCTCCTGTCCGAGCATGCTCGGAATCCACTGTGTCTTCTTCTGAAAAAGAAACAACTATACATCCTCCGGCACAGGATTTATATAAAGCTTTTACCGCATCTTCCGGGAGATAATCGTTACCATCAAAGTTGATTTCAGCATAACGACGACTTTGAATCCTACCGTTTTGATATAGAGAAGTTAAAAGAATTTGCAATATCTGATTTCGTGCATCTCGATCATCCGACCCTATCATATAATGAACCGGATGTCCGATGGCAGATGTTTGCTGCGTTTTTACATAAATTCGTTCAATTTCTGTTGATAAACTACTATCACAAAGTAACCCTTTCGCCTTGCGCAATAGTTCTCTTTTCGTATTGATATCAAACAAAATGGATTCGGAGAAACGAAGTTCCCGGCGACCGTAATTCCGATTTAGATCAGCAATTCCCAACTTTTCGCATATATCGTCATCGTCGTCTATGTAATCATTACGATTGGCGATTTGGAGCATTTTACAATAAACTTCCAACGTGATTTCCTGGATTTCAATTTTTCCAACTTCCAATTCTACGGATTTGGCAAATTCTTTTACAACATCTGTGGAAAGGACGTTTTTACGCGAAGCAACGCACAGTAATGCTTTCTTTTTGCGATACATGATATTTGAAATGGCAATATGGCATGATCTTTCATGTTCCACAAAAAACATTTCCACTTTAGACTGCATCGCTGTGGCTCGTTCTGTACGTTCACTTCTTTCCGGCTCTGTGCCTCCTGTAAGCAATTCAAACTCAGCTTTATAAAATATCATTTGTTTATCTCCCTTCACTTGATGTACTCTTATTAAACCATAAGCGATGTGCTAATTTAGGTACATCTGGTTTAAAGGAGTTGATTCTAATAATTGTTTTGAAACATAAAAAGTGAGCTGAGAAAATAACTCTCAGCTCATCATTCTTAGTTGTATATCAATTCATTTCGGATAATTTCATCAGCACAGTTTCGGATATTATTAACCATGCCAACCCACTTCATCATATCATCGGCTTTGAGTTGTTCAGTAACGCCTTGTACCGCCATTATCGAAAAGCGGTTAGAAGAACTCCAAGCAGAACTTCTCAAACTCGCCAGCACCAAATCCGATTATGAGGATGTTGCTGATGAAATTTACACCTTGAGAGAAGAAAAGCAAAAAGTCCAAGTGGACAGCGCTAGCAAGGATGAAATCAAGAAGCGGATCGCTGACATGAGCGCCTTCCTAAATGAGCAGCTCACCACCATTACCGTATACGATGAGGCTCTGGTAAGGAGGCTGATTGAAAAGGTCACTATCCACGAGGGCAACTTCACGGTGGAATTTAAGTCCGGCTTAACGGTGGATGTGAATGAATAGAGTAAAAACGAGCAAGGCACTCTACGAAATTGCAACGTAGGGTGCCTTGCTTAGCTTATATGTCTGAAGCAACAAGCTCCAACGCCACAACATTTCAGTATCATCGAAAACCAACTTCCAGCAATCGGTTCTTCCACTCCATGGAACGTTTGTATAGAGCCATACCGACCCGTTTCTCTCTCTTTGGAGGTTTAGCAGGTATAACATGTACTTTTGGATTGTATGTCATAGCGGACCTCCTCAACTTTCTAATTCCATTCATTAGATAAACTAGAACTTACCACTATAATTGGGAAAGAAACTTGTCTGCTTCTTCACGATTTTTAAAAACATAAATATCCTTATCAATGTATTCGTTTAACAATACAATCACAGT
>JAAYLC010000011.1 GCA_012522045.1 Bacteroidota bacterium | reverse complement strand
TGAGGAATATAACCAAAGAAAACATCAGGGAATAAGAAATAAAAAACCAAAAGATTTGTATAAATTTGAAAGAATAATTCAACTTAAATCAGCCTAATTGTGGTACAGAAAATGGGTAGTACTTTAAACTGAATATTGGTTAGAACTTCTATTTTATTCTAAAACGATTAATGAGTCGTCATACAACGAACTTCAGGCAAATTTGAAAGAACTTTTGAGACTCCTTATTTCGATTATTAAGACAAGTAAAGCTTCTATGAAAAAATGAACAATGAACAATCAATAATAAGCAATGAATAATTGTTAATTGTTAACTGTTAATTGAAAAAAGAATGAAAACAACAAAACATAACATTACAAATACAGCCGAACCAATAAAGCCCGGCTATAAAAAAACAAAAGTAGGCGTGATACCTGAAGATTGGATAGTTAAGGGTTGGACAATAAATAGTTAATAATGGAACGCCGTTTACGCTGATGTAGCGGATAATTTCAGGTTTAGATTGGTGATCTAAAAAAATCTGTGCTAATCAGCAAAATCCGTGTTATCAGCGTTCTATAAAAGAAAGAAAAATGAAAACAACAAAACATAACATTACAAATACAGCCGAACCAATAAAACCAGGCTATAAAAAAACACCTGTCGGAGTTATTCCCGAAGATTGGGAAGTGAAGAAACTAGATAATATATTTGAGTTTAAAAATGGTGTCAATGGCGATAAGTCAAAGTATGGAGAAGGAATAAAGTTTATTAATGTTATGGAGGTAATCTATAATAATAGAATAACAAGCAATATGATTTCTGGAAGCATCATGATTCCGGAACGGCAAAAGAATTTGTTTTTAGTTAAAAAAGGTGATGTATTATTTAACAGAACTTCTGAAACACAAGATGAAATAGCTTTAGCAGCTCTTTATGATGATGAAGAAGAGGTTGTTTTCGGAGGGTTTGTAATAAGAGGAAGACCTAAGAAAAACATATTGATTAATAACTTTAAAAAATATTGTTTTGATTCCTCTATGATGCGAAAGCAAATTATTTCTAAAGGACAAGGGGCTATTCGTTTTAATATTGGGCAATCAGACTTACGAAAAGTAAATCTCCCCATCCCGCCACTTCCTGAGCAAGAAGCCATCGCCGATTGCCTAAGCACTTGGGATAAAGGAATCGAAAAGCTTTCTGCATTAATCGCTGCCAAAAAAGAACAGAAAAAAGGATTGATGCAAGGGTTGTTTAGTGGAGAGTTGAAAGTTGAGAATGGACAGTTAATTCAAGCCAAAGATGGAGAGGATTTTACTAAGGAGTGGAAGGAAGTGAAGTTGGGGGAAATTGCTTATTGTTTAGATAACTTAAGAGTGCCGCTTAATTCAGAAGAAAGAGATAAAATGAAAGGAGAAATTCCTTATTGTGGCGCAAACGGTGTTATAGATTATGTAAATGATTTTGTGATTGATGATGATATTATCTTAATGGCTGAAGATGGTGGATACTTTGATGAATATGAAACGAGACCGATTGCTTATAGAATGAAAGGAAAATGTTGGGTTAATAATCATGCTCATATTTTGAAAGCTAAAGAAAACTTTAACCATAGTTTTTTATTTTATTCCTTAGTTCATAAAAATGTAATTCCATATATCTCTGGAGGAACAAGAGCTAAGTTAAATCAAAAACATTTATTACAGATAAAAATAAATGCACCTGTGGATTCTGAAGAACAAACTGCCATTGCTGAAATTCTTCAAACTGCTGACAAAGAAATCGAGCTTTTAGAAAAGAAATTAGAGGCTTTCAAAACCCAGAAAAAAGGTTTGATGCAAGTGTTGTTGACAGGGGAGAAGAGGTTGGTTTAAAATAATAAAGCTATGGCAAATTTAACATACGAGGATAAAATATATTTAGAGAAATATCTACAAATGGAAGGTGGATATGTCCTGGATTTTAGCAACAACAGTTTACGACAGTTTGTCAATGATAATGTTCGTTTAGATATTTACGATAATAAATATGATAAATATGGTGATTCCAAAGCCAGGAGAATAAGAGCGATTTGGGATGTTGAATCTGATTATCTTATTGGGAAGTTATTAAAATCTTTTATCAGTTATTACAAAGCAAAGCAGAAAGTAAATACATATAACTTTAATGCTTCTAAGGATTTAGAACAAAGTTGTGAAAAAATAGTCGAACGATTATTGAG
This sequence comes from Bacteroidota bacterium, assembly GCA_012522045.1. GTDB lineage: Bacteria > Bacteroidota > Bacteroidia > Flavobacteriales > Flavobacteriaceae > JAAYLC01. The sequence goes on along the minus strand of JAAYLC010000011.1, from coordinate 2,724 downwards.
AGAAGAAGTAAGTTCTCATACCGACTTGATTACGCCTTTGTATGACGAAAGTGATTTTTCCAAATTAGCAACCAATATAAAGGAATATATCGAAAAGAATGAACCCGAATTAGCGCTGGACAGGCTTCACACCTTTTATGTCAAATTTATAAGAGGTATATGCACTCGACATCAAATCGTTTATACAAATTCTGAATCATTAAATGCAATATTTGGAAAGTACATTAAGCATTTAGAAAGTCTTAATATTATAGAGTCCGATATGACTATAGCAATTTTAAAGTATAGCATTAATCTATTAGAAAAATACAATGATGTGCGAAATAACAAGAGTTTTGCACACGATAATAAATTATTGAATTATAAAGAAAGCCTATACATTTTTGACACATTAGCCAGGTTGAAAGGGTTTATTGATAGTATAGAGGATGAGATTAGACTAAAACAAAAGCAAGAAGAAAAAGAAGCAAGAGCTAAAGCATCAAATTGGGATTTACCTTTTTAAATCTAATGAGTATGACAACCATCGAAATAAAAAACCTATAAAAAGTTGATGACAAAGAATTACAATTGTTAAATAAAAAAACGAAGCGCTTGAATGAGCAGAAAAAAGGTTTGATGCAGGTTTTGTTGACAGGAACGAAGAGGTTAGTGGAGAGTTGAATAGTTGGGAGTGAATAATGGATAGATAAGGGTTGAACAATAAATAGTTAATAATGGAACGCCGTTTACGCTGATGTAGCGGATAATTTCAGGTTTAGATTGGTGATATGAAAAAAATCTGTGCTAATCAGCAAAATCCGTGTTATCGGCGTTCTATAAAAGAAAGAAGAAAGTTATAGATAAAGAACGCTGTACATTGCACATTACTCATTATTAACTGTTCATTTTTAATTGTTAATAAAACAAATATTCTAATCATAAAAAATGATAGGTGAAAACAAGCACATAGAATTCAAACAAAAAGTAACTCCGGAATTGGAAAAAGAAGTAGTTGCTTTTTTAAATTCCAACGAAGGTGGTGTGATTTATATCGGTATCGATAAAAACGGAGTTCCTGTTAGTATCAAGAATCCCGATCAGGAACAGTTGCTTATCAAAGACCGATTGAAAAACAGTATTTTGCCTTCTTGTATGGGTTTATTTGACTTGGTTATAGAAAAAAAAGAAGCCAAAGATATCATCAAAATCATTGTTGCTGGAGGTTACGAAAAGCCCTACTATGTAAAGAAATACGGACTTTCGGAAAAAGGTGCTTTTATCCGTGTGGGAAGTTCGGCGGAACCAATGCCCACTCGACAAATAAAACAATTGTTTAGCAAGCGTATTCGGAATTCCATCGGAAATATGAAATCACCCAAACAAGCTTTACAATTTCAGCAATTGCATATTTATTATCAATCTATTGGAAAAGCTTTAAATGAGCAATTTGCCCGAAATTTGGAATTACTTACTGAGGAAGAAAGTTATAATTATGTGGCGTATTTGATGAGCGATATCAATAATATTTCTGTAAAAGTGGCACGTTATCAAGGTTTAAATCGCGTTGATTTGGTAGAAAGTAATGAGTATGGTTACGAATCGTTGATTAAAGCCACGCATCAGGTTTTGGATAAATTGAATTTAGAAAACCGAACTTTGACCAAAATAACGGCGAAAGAACGAAAAGAACAACGATTGTGGAATGCTATTGCCTTGCGCGAAGCCGTTATCAACGCCTTTGTACACAATGATTATACGAAAGAAGTCGCACCTAAATTTGAGATTTTTGAAGATCGTTTGGAAATAACTTCTTTTGGAAGCTTACCTGAAGGACTTTCGAAAGATGAATTTTTTGAAGGATATTCCATCATCCGAAACAAAGAATTGATGCGGATTTTCAAAGATTTGGATTTGGTAGAACAATTGGGGTCCGGTATTCCAAGAATTTTACTGGCTTATTCGAAAGATTGTTTTCATTTTTCTGAGAATTTCCTTCGGATTACTTTTCTTTCAACTGAAGCTGTAACACCTACCCAGCAAGTTACCCAGCAAGTTACCCAGCAAGATACCCAGCAAGTCAATGAACTTTTGAAAGTATTTAGAGGAGTCCATAGCCGTAGTGAGTTACAAGAAATGTTAGGCTTATCTGATAGAGAGAATTTTAGAAAAAATTATCTACAACCAGCTGTTGAAGCAGGTTTAGTCGCTTTAACTATACCTGATAAACCTACAAGCCGAAACCAAAAATATTATTTAACAGAGAAAGGAAAAACAAAAAACAACAATAAATGAAACTAATTAAAAACTAATATAGAAAACAGCCAAAAAATAGAATAACCACTATTCTATTTTTTTAACCCAAAAGTAGAATATAAGAAAAAACTATGTATCAAATTTTCATTCGGTTGACAAAATGATTACTTTTGCAATAATTGTCAACTGCTAAATAAAACAATATGAATTCTATAGTTTCCAAAAAAATAAAGAGTGGCAGAAAATTGAGATCGCTCTCTCAACAAAAACTTGCGGATGAAATTGGTGTGAGCAAACAGATGATCTCTAAATATGAAAACAGTATTTCCATTCCTTCAAGTAAAGTATTGATTGAACTAGCAAAGGCTTTACAATTGAATGTTGATTATTTTTTTACCCCACCAACTGTCGAGTTGGGTACCATCAATTTTAGAAAAAAAAGTAAGTTAACAACCAAAAGATTGGAATCCATTAAAGAAGAAGTAAAAC
>JAAYLC010000130.1 GCA_012522045.1 Bacteroidota bacterium | reverse complement strand
TTAATGACTTCTTTGTGTATGCTATTGATTTGCAGTGCTGTGTATTCGCAAACACTGGGTACGATAACAGGAACAGTTAAAGATAGAAATACACAAGAAGGTTTGCTTGGAGTTACAATAATTTTAACAGGAAATAATGATACTTATACCGCCGTCAGTGATGAGGAAGGAAATTTTCTGGCGCGATTGCCTGTTGGCAGATACAATTTGGAAACATCCTATATCGGATATGCTCCTTATACAGCCTATAATATTATTATAAGTTCCGGAAGTGCTCAAGTTCTTCAGATTGAATTGGACATTACCAGCCAAGAATTGGACGAAGTGGTGCTTCGTTCCGGAAAATCAGTACGCGCTACCAATATGGTTACGCCCTTGGCTACGCAACGGTTAACATCGGAAGAAATTAAAGTGAATCCCGGTGGAAATTTTGATGTTTCCAAAGTCATTCAGGTGTTGCCGGGTGTAGCGGGCGGAACGACGCCCAACAGAAACGACATCATTGTTAGAGGCGGGGGACCGAGTGAAAACGTGTACTATCTTGACGGTATTGAAATCCCGGTTTTAAATCACTTTCAAACGCAGGGAGCAAGTGGCGGTGCTACAGGAATTCTGAATGTTTCCTTTATTCAAGATGCGCAATTGACTTCTTCAGCATTTGACAGCCGATACGGAAATGCGTTGGCTTCTACAATTGTCATCACCCAACGCAACGGAAATCCGGACAAATTGAGCGGAAACATTCGTTTGTCCGGAAGTGAATTTGCAGCAATGTTAGAAGGTCCCTTAGGAAAAAACACCACGTTTATGGCTTCCGCAAGAAGGTCGTATTTGCAGTTTTTGTTTAAATTGTTGGATTTGCCCATTCGTCCGGATTATTATGATTTTCAGTATAAAGTCAATCATAAAATTGACAGTAAAACCGAGTTAAACTTTATCGGAATTGGCGCAATAGATAATTTTGAGTTGGAAACACCCAAAAACAGCGATGCCGAAAACGAATATACCACACGAGCAAATCCGTTGATTAATCAATGGAATTATACAGTGGGTGCTTCTTTAAAAAGATTAATTGATGACGGATATTTTACGGTTGCACTAAGTAGAAATATGTTTTTTAATGGTGCCGACCGTTATGAAAACAATGCATTAAAAGAAGGTGATAAACTTTTTGCTTTGGAAAGTCACGAGATTGAAAACAAGTTGCGAATTGATGTGAACAAATTCGTCAATGGCTGGAAATACAGTTACGGAGTAGAAACGCAATATGTAAAATACGATTCCGATATTTTTAATACCCTTCAAAGAGAAGTCCGAGATTCGGAAGGCAATATCATTACGCCTTCGCTTTTTTTTAATGCAAATTCTGCAATAGATTTTAATAAATTCGGTGCTTATGGTCATCTTTCCAAGTATTTTTTTAATGACAAGTTATTGGTGTCCGGAGGGGTTCGTTCGGATATAAATACCTTTACAACAGACGGTATGAATCCGTTAAAATCAGTTTCACCGCGTGTTTCGGTTGCCTATAACTTCAATCCGCAATGGAGTGTTTCGGCATCCGTGGGAAGTTATTATAAAATTCCGGTCTACACCATGTTGGGATATGCAGATGCGGACGGCGTTTTGGTGAATAAAGATTTAGATTATATCAATGCGATTCATTACACCGTTGGGAGCGAATTTGTCCCAAGAAATGCTTTGCGGTTTACATTAGAAGCGTTTTATAAAGATTACAACAATTATCCGGTCGCTACAGAAAGCGGCATTTCCTATGCAAACATCGGGACCGATTTTTCAGCGGTGGGAGGTGAAGCCTATGAATCGGTTGGAAAAGGAAGAGTATATGGAATTGAGGCGTACGTTCAACAGAAATTGGTCAGAAATTTATTTTATGTGGCGAGCGCAACTTTTTACAATTCTGAATTTTCAGGCATTGATCGCGAGTACATTACCTCTACTTGGGATTATAACTTTATTTTTTCTGCAACTTTGGGATATAAATTCCGAAACAACTGGGACATCGGTGTAAAATATCGTTTTGCCGGCGGACAGCCGTACACACCTTTTGATATTGAAGCTTCCACACAGTCTTATTTAACTACCGGAAGAGGTGTGTATGATTATGCCCGATTAAACAGTGAACGATTGCCGATATTCAATCAGTTGGATTTAAGAGTGGATAAAAAATACAATTTCGAGAAATCAAGTTTGAGTTTGTTTTTGGATTTCCAAAACATTCTGTACTACAAAACACCGTATTTGCCGAAATTTACTTTTAAAAGAAATGATGATAATACAGGTTTTGTAACCACAGACGGTCAGCCGATAAAAGCAGACGGCAGCAATGCCATTCCGGTAATTTTGGAACAAGAATCAGCGACCATCGTTCCTTCAATCGGGTTTATTTTTGAGTTTTAAAATATTTTTTCACACATTGTAATCCTTTTGATTGTGGTCTGAGAGGTAATAAAAATGCTTTTAAAAGCCGTAAAAAACCTTATGAGTTTGAAGATTAATCTTGTGTTTTTATAAAAAGCTGTAAAATATCCTTACTTTCATTTCACTTTATTTACGTATCTTTCCCTTGTAAATTTTTATTTTGGAAGATTCTTACATTTCAATAAAACAGTGGAATGAGGACGATCGACCTCGTGAAAAGCTCTTGCTAAAAGGAAAAATGTCGCTTAGTGATGCAGAGCTTATTGCCATTCTCATCGGTTCCGGCAGTAAAAATGAAAGTGCAGTGGCATTGAGTCAACGGATATTACGTTCTGCCAACAACAATCTGAACACCTTGGGTAAATTTTCAATCAGTGATTTGACCCATTTTAAAGGCATCGGACAGGCTAAAGCCATCACCATATTGGCTGCTATGGAACTGGGAAGAAGACGTCGGAATGAAGAAGCCGTTAAACAAAAAAAAATCACAGACAGTACCAAAGTTTTTGAATATTTTCAACCCTTAATTGGTGAATTGCCACACGAAGAATTTTGGATTTTATACTTAAACAATTCCAACAAAGTTTTGAGACACATGCAATTGAGCAAAGGAAGCATTACCGGTACTTTAGTCGATGTTCGTTTACTATTCAAAGAAGCTGTATTGCTCGGTGCCGTCAGTATTATTCTGGCACACAATCATCCTTCGGGAATGCTCAAGCCCAGTCAGGCCGATATTAATATCACCAAAAAAATTAAAGCTGCAGGCGAACAATTAGATATAAAAGTTCTGGATCATCTAATCATAACCGAATCGAATTTCTTTAGCTTTGCTGATGAAAACCTTTTGTAAGATGTTATGCTTTTAATTTACACACCCAAAATAACGCCGCGTGTTGAATATTCATTTAAACATATTTGCAAAAGAATTTTAAACATAGAAATAGGGCTGACCAACGACGAAAACGATTTTAGGAGTTATGAGGGCGCTAAAATTTCCTATGGAAAAAAACCCCTTGACGCTGAAGTTTTTTTTCAATCAGCCGGATTTTTAGAACAACAAGGCATTGAAACTGTTGAAATTATCGTAAAACCTTGGGAAGAAACTTTCTGTTTTTTTTCGGTTTCTCAAATAAGTAGTTTGCCATTTGATATTTTTTCGGCTTCATTTTATATGTTGAGTCGCTATGAAGAATATCTTCCCCATGTAAAAGATGAAAAAGGCCGATTTACAGCTGTCGAATCTTTGGCACATAAAGAAGGTTTTTTGATGCAACCGGTGGTGGATATTTGGGCCTATAAATTCAGAAACGTATTGTTGGCTCATTTTCCTGAGCTGCTCTTAGAAACAAAACCCAAGGAAATGTCTATAACTTCTCTAATTGAAGCTTCCGAGCCCTTCATTTATGCTCAAAAAGGAATTTTCCGAACGATTGTAGGAGTTTTGACCGATTTGTTAAATGGAAAATTTCGGAAGTTACTGACACGTACAAAAGTGATTCTACGATTAAAAAGAGATCCGTATGACACTTTTAAATGGATTGTAAACACCTTGAAACACAGCAATTTTAAAGTGATTGTTTTTTTTATGTTAGGCGAAGCGACATCGATTAATAAAAGCATGAACTTTCACCGAAAAAAACTAAAATTACTGATTAAATATATCAATGATTATACGGAAACCGGGCTGATTTTTTCATTTAAAAGCTTGAAAAATCCCGAATTGTTAAAGAAAGAAAAGAAGCATTTGGAAAGCATTACTCATAGAGCGGTACAGAGTTCGATTAATGCAGAATTATTGGTGAATTTACCCGAGATTTATCGGCAATTAATTGAAATTGAAGTACGAAATGATTATACCATGGTTTTTTCCGACATGCCCGGATTTCGCGCCGGAACATGCACTCCTTTTCTGTTTTATGACTTAGATTACGAAGTAAAAACGCCTTTGTTGCTTCATCCTGTTGCGGCACATACGCAGATGTTTTCCGCAGCAAAATATTCCAATAGTAAAGAGCGTACAGTCAATGAACTTTTAAAAGCCGTTGCATCCGTAAATGGACATTTTTTGATGATTTTTTCAAACAAGGATTTCTCATCAGATTCACAAAGTCAAATATGGAAAAAGATTTATTCGGAAAAACTTAATTCTTACAATTAATATAAAACCTCACAAAACACAACATATGCATACGTATAAACTACTTTTTTTCGCATTTCTTTTCGTCGGATTGATGCATGCACAAGACAAAACCATTCACGATTATAAATTTGTGGTCGTTCCTGAAATTTTTGATTTTCAAAGCAGTAAAAATGAATATCAGTTAAATGAAATGACTAAGTTTTATTTGGAAAAACAGGGATTTGTAGTGTATGATTTGATGAAAATTTCTCAACAATTCCGTTGCGAAGGTTTGTATGCTGATGTCATCAAACAAAATACACTTATAGGAACGCGTCTTCAACTGGTATTGAAAGATTGCAACAACAATATAGTTTACCAATCACAAGAGGGGAGGAGTAATAGAAAAGATTTTCAAATTGCACACCAAGATGCGTTGCGAAATGCTTTGCAACATTTGCCGAAAGTGAATATGGAAGCATTTGATTTTCAAAATCAAGTGAATGCAACGGAAGAAATAAATCCAGAAAATCTTGAGAACGCAATTTCAGGTGGAGATAAATATATGAAGGAAGGGGAAGTTTATCTTTTAAAGCCGATAGATTCAGGGTTTTCACTATATAAAGAAACCGAGTCGGGAAAAATGGTATTGATGGGAAAAATCATCAGTTTTGGACAGAATTATACGTTTTTGGATCAAACGGGAAAAACAGGCAAAGTCAGTTTTGATACGGAAGAAACCTTTATCATTGAATTTCCGGATGAAAAACACCATTACAAATCCATCGAGTGATTTTTAGGTTAATCGCACGGATAAATTTCACTTCCGTCCATGTTGAAGCTCAACTTGTCAGTGTATAAGAAAAAGCCCGGTGAATTTGTAAAAATATGAGTAGCCGTTGAAACTTCTCCGGCTCGTAATGATTTCCTGTGCGTTGTCAATGGTAAATCTTCTTTGTTTTCTTGCGTTCCGTAATTAAAAAATACGTGGCGGTCGTAAAAATTTCTAAACTGAATTTGCCATTCATAACGCGTTCCATTTTTTTTCAAAAGACGTGCGCGATATTCGATGTTTTCATAGCATTCGGTAGGTGTCCACTCCGGCCAGCCTTCTGCTTGTGCATAACTGAAACTTGAGTTGACAAGCGTTGCCAGCAAAAATAAAATTCCGATTTTTTTCATGGCTATCGATTTTATTGAAAATGAATAGTCTAAGATAAGAATATTTAAAATCTCATCTTAATTTTTTTGTTGCTGAAGTTTTTTATCCGATTCTTTCTTTAATGTCTCCGAATCTTTTTCTTCAATGATTTCACTTCCCAATTTTTCCGGATTGAAAGAAACCGGTGTTTCTTGTGAACGCCCGATATCGAATATACTTGTAATTTGCAAACCTTTTTTATATGGAATTACTAGGGTTTCATAATCAATTGTTGGGCCTACTTTTTTTATCTGTAAAGTAGTCGGTTCGTTTTCGTTTAAAGGGACTCTTACGTAATGAATAGTAGCCGGTAAAGACTGCCAGTTTCTTGTATCTGCTTCTTCTAAAGCGGCACCCACACCATCAGCAACAAGACGAGTAAGGTTTCTGACTTCTTTTCCGCCCATTTGTTTGGCGAGTTCACCCAAACCATAGGAAGTCGCTTTTTTTGTTGCAAAACGCAAAATCATATCTCCAACTTCTCGAAGCATGCGATCGCGCAACGACTGTTTGGCAATGTAAAAAAAGTTTTCTGACATTTGGAGCGGGAATTCCTCGTTGTCTTCTGTAATAATACTTGCCGAATTGTAGTAACTTTCACTTTGTTCGTATTTGGGGATGGCAATGACATTAATCGACGGACTGGAACCTGTCGGAAGTGTAATTACCAAATCTTCCTCGCCATCGTCATACGTAGCTACAAAAACACCTCCAACACCGGATGCCGAAAGTTTTGTTTGTCCTTTTTGAGGTCCGCGTCCGTTTTCCCAGAATATAATAGCTTCTCCAGCGGAAGCCGGTGATTCAACCACATCCGGATAGCGTTTTTTGTAAAGAGAATATTCATCGCGAAATCCCATAATTCTGCTTGTCCGAAGCAAATCCTTTTTTAACTGTTCGGGAATTGGAACACCAAAATAAACATTGTCATTTTCTAAAAATATGATTTCTGCATTCCGATAAGCGATGAAAGCATTATTGATATCTCCGGTAGCTTCATAAAGAATTCCTTGAAGAATTTGAGAAAACGCGTCACGACTGTATTTGTTTTTATTGTTTTTATAGCGTTGGTTTAATTCATGAAGTTTGATGTCAATTCTTTTCGCCTCTACCAATGCCGCTTGAGGGTCGCCCAGAGCAAAGAAATTTAATGCTTTATAATAATGAATGATAACTTTTTCAAAGTCTTCTCCTTTGTAAGGTTCCTGCATCGGATTGACAAATTTCGCAGCAACTGCTTGTCCTACGCTGCTTTTGATTTGGTCGTCAATCAAAATATAGGCTTCTTCCAAAAGTCGGTTGCTCTCTTCATAGTTTCTGTTCATATGCTCTACTTTGCCTTTTTCCATCAGATAGAGCAATCTGTTCCTTGGAGCATTCAGAAATTTATTTGATTCGATTTCGTTCAGTGCAGCGGCAAAATTTCCTTGTTTAATATAATTTTGAATGGCAACAGTACGATCCTGATACCGTGATCCGGCAGCACACGAGACAAAAAGAAAAGCAAAAGAAATTATATAGAATAACATTCTTAGCCTTTGGGCTATGATATTCATAATCAGAATGTTGATTTGTTAGAATGTATAATAACAACAGGTTCTGTTGTTCTTATTTCAAGTATTTCTTGATTTTATTCTCACCCATCCAAACTTTTTCGTTGGTTTCTAAATTGGTGAGTTCCAAGTCTATCTGATAAAAGATTGTTTTTTCTCTACGGTTTTGGTCAACAATAGAGTTGATGGTTCCTTGCAGCATAAAGTCAGCACCCATTTCCATACCAAATCTTTTCATCGTTTCTTGTGAGGCGTAATTTTGTTGATCTGCACGTTCTGCACGCAGTTCTTCGCGTTTGTCTCCTGCTTGAACCAAGCGCATGCGACCGGAATTTACAATGGCTCTTTCAATATCTTTAGAAAACGTTTCGGTAGCAATATGCTCGTGCGATTTATTGGTTATCATTCCAACAATAATTACAGGCTGTTTCCCTTGATTTCTGGAAGAAAAAGTGTTGTACCACGAATGGCTCATCAATTCTTGGGTAATTTGCTCTGCGGTAAGTCGAGAATCGGTTTCGTTCCAACGACCACTGAGGTCATGTACTGAAGACTCCGAAACACGTTGGACTTTTGTTGCACAAGAAGCCATTAAAATGGATAGAATAAAGATGAAAGAAAATCGAAATTTCATAATAATTAATTTTATTTGGTTACGCTGACAAAGATAGAAATTTTTGAATAATATAACGATGTGACTTTATGAATGACAATGCTTTCCAAATAAATTTTAAAGTTGGATGAGTATATATTTAGTATCTTTCGTATTTATAATAAAAACTCAGCAAAATGAATAAAATTAATGTTTATGTTTTAGGTTCCTTTCTTGGAATTGTAGTTATTTTCGGACTCCTTGGTTTTAAGTCGTCCAATGATTTAGCTATTTATGAACCCCAACCAACTTGGAAAAATTTAAAAGTATTGCCACAAGATATTTCAAAGGACAGTCTGATGGGGCTCATGGACAATTATTCGATTTCATTGGGAGTAAAGTGTAGTTATTGTCATGCACCTCAGAAGGACAATCCTTCAAAATTGGATTTTGTGAGCGATGCGTTGATTACAAAAGAAATTACACGCGGAATGATTGCGATGACTGATGAGATTAATGAAAATTACTTTAAACCTCATTTTCCCGATCCCAAACCCAAACAAGTCCATACCGTAAATTGTGTGATGTGTCATCACGGAACAGCGAATCCGAGAAAGTATTTATCCAATATGGACAAGGTATATCAAATGTATAAGCCTGAGGAAGACAAATAAAAATTAAAAATCATATTTCTCTTTCCATAATTTTTTAAGATACTCCCGAATTGAATTTTCTCTTGGATTATTTCCCGGAATGTAGAAAGAAGTTCCTTTAAGTTCGTTCGGGAGAAACTCATGTGGAACAAAATTAGATTCGTAATCGTGAGCGTATTGATAATTTTGGCCGTATCCCAATTCTTTCATCAGCTTCGTAGGAGCATTTCTTATGGATAAAGGAACAGATAGATTTCCGGTTTCTTTTACTTTCTGTTGTGCAGCATTTATAGCCTTGTAAGAAGCATTGCTCTTAGGAGAAGATGCGAGATAGATGACACATTGACTTAAAATAATTCGCGACTCGGGATAGCCGATAACATTAACTGCTTGAAATGTGTTATTGGCCAAAACCAGGGCAGTAGGGTTTGCGTTTCCAATATCTTCAGAAGCGAGAATAAGCAAGCGTCGCGCGATAAACTTTACATCTTCACCACCTTCAATCATTCTTGCCAACCAGTAAACCGCGGCATTGGGGTCGCTTCCACGAATGGATTTTATCAAAGCAGAGGCTATGTCATAATGTTGTTCGCCGGCTTTGTCATAACGAACGGTGTTATTTTGTATTTTTTGCATTACCAAATCATTGGTAATTACAATCTCTTCTTGGGTTTCTGAAAGAACGATGAGTTCCAACAAGTTTAATAATTTACGGCCGTCTCCACTGGAAACCCTAATAAGCGCATCTGTTTCTCTGAGGGTAATATTCTTTTTCGATAAGATACGATCCTCCTGAATTGCACGTTCCAAAAGGGCTTCCAAATCTTCTTTATTAAAGGGTTCAAGAACATACACCTGACAGCGGGAAAGAAGCGCCGGAATGACTTCAAAACTCGGATTTTCTGTCGTTGCGCCGATCAAGGTAATCCACCCTTTTTCTACTGCACCCAACAGCGAATCTTGCTGAGATTTGCTGAATCGGTGAATCTCATCGATAAATAGAATCGGATTTTTTGTAGAAAATAAAGAGTCACTTTTTTTAGCTTTTTCAATAACTTCTCTAACTGCAGCAACTCCACTGTCAACTGCGCTGAGTGTATAAAAAGGGCGTCCGCTTTCTTTGGCGATAATGGTTGCCAGTGTTGTTTTTCCGGTACCCGGCGGTCCCCAAAATATCATTGACGAAATCATTCCGGATTCTAATTGCGCAGTGAGGGTTCCGTTTGGTCCCACCAAATGCAACTGACTTACATAATCACTAAGTTTTGTCGGACGGATGCGTTCTGCCAATGGAGTATTCATACGACAAAATTACAACTTATTTAGTGTATTGCTATTGATTTTATGATTCACCTCTGCCAAAATAACATAACTTTGATAACGGGTCGTTTTTTGTTGCTGTTTACACATGAAAAAAAATAATTCACTACGCTGGAGAGCCGAAGTTTTAATTTTTCCATTGGCGATAACATTGATGCTGTGGGTGGTGTTTTGGATTGAGCACAGATTTCGGATTGATTTCACGCAATTTGGGATTTATCCGCGTAGTGTGGAAGGACTCAGAGGTATTTTATTTAGTCCTTTTATCCATGGCAGCCTAAAACACATTTTTAATAATACAGTCCCGCTTTTCGTTTTATTGATGGGCTTGTTTTATTTTTATAGACACGTCCGGTGGAAAGTACTGATTTTCGGCTTTTTATTGACAGGTATGCTTACTTGGACAATCGGAAGGCCCGCTTTTCATATCGGCGCCAGTGGAATCGTTTATATGCTCGTAGCATTTATTTTTTTCAAAGGAATTTTTTCAGGGTATTACCAATTAGTGGCGATTGCATTGGTTGTAGTTTTTCTTTATGGCGGTTTGTGGTGGTATATTTTCCCCATTGACCCTAAGATTTCATGGGAAGGACATTTATCCGGATTTATCGTTGGATTTATATTTGCATTAATCACCAAAAATGTTCCGCTATCTCAGAGTAAATATGAATGGGAAAGAGAAGATTTTGATGATTCAAAGGATGCTTTTATACGCCATTTTGATGAACAAGGAAATTTTAAAGAAATACCTCCACAGGAAGAATTGGAAGATGATAAAAGGCAATCAACCGAAGGCAATCCCGGAATTAAAATAAATTACATTTACACCGAGCGTAATAAAGACGAGTCTAAAGATCAGTGATGCCGTTGTCTTACAATTTCATACAAAAAGGCTCCACAAGCTACAGAAACATTTAAGGAGTTAATTTCTCCAAGAAGTGGAAGTGCAGCTTTATAATCAGTCAAATTTAAAACTGAATTCGAAATCCCTTTTCCTTCTGAGCCTAAGATTACCGCAAGTGGTTGTTTTAAATCGATAGTATATAAATTAGTATCAGTTTTTTCAGTGGCTGCAATTATCTTAATCTCGCTGCTTTGCAGGTAAAAAATAGCGTCTTTAATATGATCTACTTTGCAAATGGGAATTTTATAAATAGCTCCCGCTGATGTTTTAACGGTATCTCCGGTTATCGGTGCTGCACCGCTTTTGGGAATTATAATAGCATTTACTCCCGTGCATTCCGCGGTTCTTACAATGGCTCCAAAATTTCGCACATCAGAAATTTGATCCAAAATCAAAAATAAGGGTGCTTTATTGGATTTTAAAGCATCAGCTACGACTTTTTCAATAGAGGTAAATGAAATAGGAGCAGACTGGGCAATAATTCCCTGATGATTTCCTTTGACCAAACGATTTAATTTTTCAATCGGCACAAATTGAATCGTTATATTCTTTTGTTCCGCATTTTTTACAATTCTGTTTATTTTCTCATTGGTGTTTCCATTTTGAACAAACAGCTTATCCAGATTGGAAGTTTGCAAAGCTTCTTCAACGGGGTAAATACCGAATATCAGGGAGTCAGATTTCATAGCAGTAAATTTAATATCAAAAATAGGGTAATATTTATATAAAGTAAAACCACCTTTCAAAATTTCGAAAGGTGGTTTTTAAGAATTAAAAATTTAGTGTGACCTTTAAGATTATCTTCTAAGTCCGACATTTACAACCCCACCTGAGGCTGCAGTATCATCATTTTTTACAGCCAATCTAAAGTAGGTTCTTGTGGTAGTAATCTTACCGTTGGTATTATCACCTGTTAATGTAATCGTACCCACTCTTTCTCCTGCTGGAATGGTCACAGTAGTGTCAAAACTGTAATCACCTTCAGTTGGAGGATATTCTGTCGTATTGTCGATTGGAACTTCGATAATTTCAAAAGTTCTGTCTTCTGAAGAAATGTCGGATGCAAACACATCTACAGTTGTGCTTCTTATAGTTCCTTCAGCAATACCGTTGATGTTTCTATTTTTCGTAGTAAAACCAACAACAGGAATTCTGTCTGAATCATAATCTTCATAAGTGTCGCATGAGGTTGAGGCAAATACGATGGTCATTATGAGCAATAAATATTTGATGTTTTTCATTTTTAAAAAATTTTAGACAATTAGTAATCTGGATTTTGTTCTAGATTTGGATTACGGTCTCTTGCTCTTTGTGAAATCGGCAATTGCAATCTATGGCTGGAACTGCTTAAGTTTTGAGACTCGGAAGCCTGGCCTGAGCCATCAGAATTGTCTCCCATACCATCTCTACTTATACCCAATCCCCATCTTTTCAAATCAAAGAAACGTTGAGATTCAAAAGCAAATTCCAACCTTCTTTCAAGACGGATGGCATCTCGAAGTGCAGTTCCTGTTTCTCCGCTTGGTGGAGTAGTATATCTGTTAGTTCTTACTACGTCAAGTGCAGCGAGTGCATCAGCTTCTCTACCCAAGTTGTACAATGCTTCGGCTTTATTTAGATGAGCTTCAGCAGCACGAAGGATTTTTAAATCCACTTGTCCGTTTGATTGTCCGGGACGTCCAAACAATTTTTTAATAGCATTGTAGCCATTTCCTTGAAAAGTGTAAGCTTCTTTACGGATGTCATCGTCATCAAAAAGATTGTACAATTCATAAGATACCACATATTCAGGTCTTAATTGGTTTGGGGAACCTTGACTCCAAGTTACACCAACATTAATTCCCAAAACTCCTGTTTCGTTTGGAATGTAAAACAACAATCCGTCTTGATTTGTATCCTCCCAAACACCAACAACAGAAGAACGGGGCGCAACCGGTTTAGTAACTAAGTTTGCGGCATCAATGGCTTTTTGCCATTCTCCCATATATAGATAAACGCGTGATAAAAGCAAGTTAACTCCATCCTTATTTAGACGTCCAACGGGATTGGTTTCATTAATCAAGTTAGCAGCTTCTGCAAGTTCAGATGCGATAAATTGATAGGTTTCTCCAACAGTGGCTCTGGAAGGAGTCGCATTTGCATCTGGTTCAGTAACGATAGGGATACCTAAACTTCCATTAGCATCACTCGATTGAGTAGGTATCTTGGCAAAAAATGTAGCTACATGTAGGTGTGCCATAGCTCTTAGCGCTTTAGCTTCTCCAACTATATTGTCTTTACTCTCTCCTCTAAAATCTTCTATATTTGAGAGTAACAGATTAGAACGATAGATAAGAACATAAGCAGCATTATACAATCCTAACATAGGGTCGTCCGCAGGACCGTAAGTCCAATTATGTAAGGCTCTTCTTGTAAATCTTCCTCCTGTAGAAGAAGTTACGTTATCTGCAAGAATATCGGGAGCATCATACATGCCTCCTGAATCACTTCCTCCATATAAAGGCCCAGCAGTTAGAGTAGAATATACTCCACGAATCGCATTTTCAAAATCTTGTGCAGTAACGTAAGCATTTTCAGTTCCAAATTCATCAAATGGTACCTGATCCAATTCGCTATCACAGGCAGTAAAACTACCAACTATAAGCGTTAAAAGGGTTATTTTAAAAATTATTTTTTTCATCGTAGTATTTTTATTATTTATTAGAAACTAATATCCAAACCTACTTGGAAAGATTTTGTATTAGGATATGAATATAGCGTAGCTTCACCCGGAGCCACAGTGTCAACAAATGACAATGTTTCACCGGAAGAAATACCTACTTCAGGATCGCCCCAGAAATTGCTGAAAGTAAGCAAATTCTGTCCTTGTAAATATATTCTCAAAGAACTGATAGGAGTTCTCTCTAATACTGTGTTAGGGAAGGTATATGAAAGGGTAATGTTTCTCATACGGATATAATCACCTTTTTCTAACCATCTATCTGAATTTTGCATAACGGTTTGATCGTCAGTAGCATAAATTGGGCTAGGTAATACTCCGGTGTCACCGGGTTGTTTCCAGTAATCCATAGCTCCTATGGCTTGATTACTGTTGATATACAATCCGTCAGATTCTTTTTGCATGCGCATGATGTTGTAAATCCAGTTTCCGGCTTTAAAAGCAAAGTCTGCTCTCAAACCAAATCCTTTATAATTTACGTATGTAAAGAAACCACCTTCTTTATCTGCAATAGAAGATTTCCCTTGCAAGACTCTATGTTCGGTATCTTCCGGAAGCTCGTTTGCGAAATAAATCTCTCCGTCAGCTCCGTAGAATTGACCTCTACCGGTAGCAGGATCAACTCCGGCATAGCGGATGTAGTAGTGTTCATTAATTTTAGCACCTTCTTCCCAATAAATACCAAAAGTATTGCCCGGGGAGATAGACTCTCCATCAGGTAATGAAACGATTTTGTGATCAAGGAAAAGGATGTTTCCACCAAGAGTCCATGTTAAATCATTTGTGCGGATAATATCTCCTTGAAGTGACAATTCAAATCCCTTGTTTTGGATATCACCAATGTTTCCTAACACAAATCCAACTCCTGATTCATATGCTTTTGGAACATCGAAAAGAAGGTCTGTAGTATTTCTAACAAAGTAATCTGTTACGGCGCGGAATCTCCTATTGAACATTGCAAGTTCCAATCCGATATTCAAAGTGGTTGAGGTTTCCCATGTTAGATCAGGATTTGCTATACGATGAGGTAGTGTGCTTGAACCACCTGGATAAGAACCGAATTGGACAACTCCTTGAGATGCATATCGTGGTAAACCAAATCTGTTACCAACAGAACCATAAGAAGCTCTTACATTTAAATCGTTAATTTGCTCTACATCAAAGAAAGATTCTCTGGCGATATTCCAACCAAGACTTCCAGAATAGAAAGTACCATATTTAACATCCTCCCCAAAGTTCGAAGAACCGTCTCTACGAACAGAAGCTTCAACTGAATATCTCCCAAATAATTCGTATTCAGCAAAAAGTCCGTAAGAAACAAGTGTTAGTCTAGATCTTTGTGTATTTCCGCTTTCAATTTTACTGGCATTCCATTGTGTAGTCAATAAAGCCGAAGGGAAACCAAGCGATCTAACAGACAGAAAATTCATTTCATTCATGTTGTATTCGTACAATCCAAGAACATTAAGGTTGTGGTCTTCGGAAGCATAGTTGTAATTCAAACGATTGCTGATGGTCAAATCCACCAAATGCCTTTGAGTGTCTAGTTTGTTCCCTGGATGATCAGCGTCTCCGATAAAACCTTGTAGGATTCCTCCGGGTTGAGAATAACTCTCAGTTCTTCTTGCCTGCCAGTTAACGGCGACATTGAAATTGTAGCTCCAGTTTTTGTTGAATTTCACAAGAGCGTCCAAACTTCCCAAGGTTGTATTTCTAATTTCGTCAGCCGGCTCAGTTTCAAGTGCCCCCCTAATAGGGAAGCCATCCATGGTTGGATTGTAAACAGGATTTCCGTTCTCGTCAAGTACCGGATTGCCATCTGCATCTAAAACAAATTCCGGTTCATAAGGATTGTACTCGAGCATTGCACGGAAAGGGTTTTGTGTGTTGTTTCTGTCACGAGGCTCGTCGCTCATTGCACGCGAGTATCCGACATTCACTCCAAGTGACAACCATTCTTTGGCATCGAAATTGACATTCAAACGCGTACCAAGTCTTTCAAAACCGTCAACTTTATCGATAATTCCCGTGTTTCTGTCATTAGTGACGGAGAAGTAATAATCCATTTTATCAGCTCCGCCGGAAATGGCGACACTGTTGTTTTGTAAGATACCCTCTTTTAATATAAGATCCTCCCAATCTTCTGAGTGGTCTAACAAAAACTGTCGTTCAGGAGATCCCGGAAGCGTAGTTACTCCCGGAAGTGCAGAAGCAGCAGTAACTCCCAACGCATAGAGCTCAGCTTCATATTGCATTTTCTCAGATGCATTCATCATCCGATAATTTGGATTGATTCTCGATACGGTACCGTAACGTGAAGAAACCCTTACAGTGGCATCTCTTCCTCTGTTACCGGATTTTGTCGTAATGATAACAACCCCATTCGATCCTCTTGAACCGTAACGTGCAGTCCTTGCCGCATCTTTTAAAATCTGAATGTCTGCGATGTCTTCGTTGGGAATAGTTGCAAGATCTTGCTCTCTGATGGGCGCGCCATCAACAAGATACAGCGGTGAAGAAGCACCGGCCACCAATGAACCCGTACCTCTAATTCTTACGAAAGCACCCTGTCCCGGTTTTCCGTTTGCAGCAGTGACCTGAACCCCGGCAGCTTTCCCTTGAAGCATATTGTCTATACTGGTAGTTGGTGCCATTTGATTCAGCTCTTCTGCCGAAATCGAAACCACAGCTGAGGTTGCGACCGATAGGTTTTGACGGGAATATCCTCGAAGAACCACTTGATCTAAAGCAGTTCCCGGACTGAGGGTAAGATCGATTGTATTGGCAGCGCCAACGGTTACTTCTTGTGTCTCAAATCCAACATAGCTAAACACAAGTGTTTGCCCTACGCTGGCAGAAATTGAGAAGTTCCCGTCGAAATCCGACTGTGTACCTGTTTGAGTTCCCTTGATTATAATGTTTGCACCAGGTAACGGCATACCCGTATCGTCGGTAATTGTCCCTGTGATTGTTTTTTGTTGTGCAAATGATATCTGCACAACTAACGCCAAGAGTAGCGTTAAAAATCCACTAAACTTTGTTCTCATTTTTTAATTATTTGAATTAGCCAATCGCAAAAATCATAATAAAAAGTTAACTGTACAAGTATTTATATGTAAATTTTAATGCGTATTTGAAGGCGTGGATAACTTTTGGTTTTAAAAACGGGAATGTAAACTCAGATGGATTTTAGAATTTGAGAAATCAAACTTTTCTCCCATCACCGTTCCGTTTGCGATGATAAAACGAAACAAGCCTGGTTTTGAGTTCATTCCGAAACCAAATCCCAAACTGTAAAGGTTATTTTTTAGTTCAAATATTGGATTTTCAAAATAGGCGAAATCCGTTAGGGTGTGGATAAAAATATTTTGATTAAATAAATGTCTTAATTCAATATTTACATAAGAATATAGCGAAGCATCTATGCTGTTTTCATTAAATCCGCGAATGCTATTGATGCCTCCAAACCGATAAAGTTCATTGAAAATATAACTGTCGCTTATCAACGCCGCGGTTTCGTTTTTAATCATTAGTGTATTGAAGGGTGTAAGATTAAACAGATGTATTACAGAGCCTAATGCGCGCCATTGAGATTCATTTACAATTTCTCGAGTCCGTTTTCCAATTCCCAATTTTAATACTGCTTCTGTTTTTATCGGAAAGATTGGAGTGTCGTTTGGAAGAGTGGTGGTAATTCCGAAGGTGAAAAATTTTGATTTGAAATTTTCTATAGGAGTTCCGGCGATGGCTTCGTCCAATAAATTGGTTGAGGTGGTCCCGCTGAAACCTGAAAATATTTCGGATCCCGGAGTCAATCTATATGTAAGTTGAGCCTGATTTTCTGTTGTAACATAACTGGTGTCTCGCTTGTAAATTCTTAAACTTCCATTCAAACCAAAACGTGTTTTGAAAATAAAGGGCAGTTTTAGTTCTGTGTTGAATTCGATTTGTTCTTTTCCGTCTGCCTTGTAGTTGAGAAGAAAAGTTTCTCCGGTGTTAAAATTATTGTTGAGTTCCAGGTTCAAATAACCGTTAAATACTAATTTTTGAGTTTCTTCTTCTGTTGAAAATCCGAGAATTCCGTCAAATACATTGTTGTTTTCTTTTTGCAAATACAGATAAACAATTGTGGAGTCCTTTCGAAAAAGAGCTTCAGGAGGTTGTATGCTCGAAGCGAATAGTAGCTTGTCAAGCCTGTTGTTCCTTCTGATGATATCTTTTTGATTGAAAATTTTCCCTTTTCTGATGCCTGCATAATATTTAATGTAGGGCAAGGGAAATTTTTCATACCCCTTGATTATAATTTTATCGATATAACGAACAGCATTTTCTTTTACAAATATGGAAGCCTCCAAGATGTTGGTTTCCTTTTTTTCGATTTCTGATAAGTAAATTTGAGCAAATGGTTTTCCTTCTTTGGATTTTAATAAGGTGAGTTGGTATAAAATCTGTTCTAAATGAGTTAAAGAGTTAATAAAGGAATGGTCGGATATGTTGGATGCAATCGATTGAATTTGTTTTTTCGAAAAATCATCAGGATTGTAATTTAATTTTATGTGTGAAAATTTTTGTCCCAGTGAAAAATGGGTTAAATAAGTTGAATCATTTATTTTTTCCAATTTCAGAAACTGATTTTCTATATATCCGATTTTATTCAGTTGTTGATGGATGCTGTCGAGTACTGCATCTGTTTGGTTGATATCAAAATATCGGGGCAGGTTTAAAGAATCGCGTAATGATTGGGTTATCGGTTCTGTAGCTTCAATGTTTATTCGGGCGTTTTGGGCAATACTATGGGTAAACGCGCTTACCAATATATATAGGAGTAGTATTGAAAAATATTTTGTGGGCAAAACGGTGTGCTTTTGAAAGATAACTGTGTATTAAAAAAAATAGTATGTGATTTTTTTTCGAAATATATTGAAAATAAATAACCTGAGTTTTGATTTAATGAAAAAATAATCTACATTTGCATCCCCTAAAAATAGGGTGTCATATTATTAAGCAGTAAACAATAGATAATTTATATGCCAACAATTTCACAATTAGTACGTAAAGGAAGAACCCAAATAACCAAGAAGAGTAAATCGGTTGCTTTGGATTCATGCCCTCAGCGTCGTGGTGTTTGTACGCGTGTCTATACTACTACTCCTAAAAAGCCAAACTCAGCGATGCGTAAAGTTGCTCGTGTGAGATTGACAAACGGAAAGGAAGTAAACGCATACATACCGGGCGAAGGACATAATCTTCAGGAGCACTCGATAGTATTGGTAAGAGGTGGAAGGGTAAAAGATTTGCCCGGTGTAAGGTATCATATTGTGCGTGGTGCTTTGGATACAGCAGGTGTTCAAGGTCGTGCACAACGCAGATCCAAGTATGGTGCAAAACGCCCAAAGAAGTAAAATGAAAACAACTCTCAAGAAACTTTCAAGTTAATAGAGGGATTTAACAAAACAACAAATGAGAAAAAGACAGGCTAAAAAAAGACCGCTTCTTCCGGATCCGCGATTCAATGATCAGTTAGTAACAAGATTTGTTAATAACATGATGTGGGACGGTAAGAAAAGTGTTGCTTTCAGTGTTTTCTACGATGCTATTGATATTGTAGAAGAGAAAAAACAAGACGATGAAAAGACTGCTTTAGAAATTTGGAAAGAAGCACTTTCCAATGTAATGCCTCATGTGGAGGTAAGAAGTCGTCGTGTTGGAGGAGCTACTTTCCAGATACCAATGCAAATTCGTCCCGATCGTAAGATTTCAACAGCCATGAAGTGGTTGATTGAATATTCAAGAAAACGTAATGAGAAATCCATGGCTGCACGACTTGCTGCTGAAATTTTAGCTGCGGCTAAAGAAGAGGGAGCTGCGGTGAAAAAACGTATGGATACTCATAAGATGGCAGAAGCAAATAAAGCATTCTCACATTTCAGATTTTAAAAAATGGCTAGAGATTTAAAATATACAAGAAATATTGGAATTGCCGCACATATTGATGCGGGAAAAACAACAACAACAGAACGTATCCTTTTCTATACCGGTGTAAACCATAAATTGGGTGAAACACATGAAGGTTCGGCAACCATGGACTGGATGGATCAGGAACAAGAGCGTGGAATTACAATTACTTCGGCTGCAACCACTTGTAAGTGGAACTTCCCGTTGGAGAATGGAAATCCTACGCCCGAAACCAAAGAATATCACTTTAATATTATCGATACTCCCGGTCACGTTGACTTTACTGTGGAAGTAAACAGATCCTTGCGAGTTCTTGACGGACTTGTGTTTTTGTTTAGTGCCGTTGATGGTGTAGAGCCTCAGTCGGAAACAAACTGGAGGCTTGCCGATAATTATAAAGTACCTCGTATCGGTTTTGTAAATAAAATGGATCGCCAAGGGGCTAATTTCTTAGGTGTTTGCCAAGAAATAAAAGATATGCTAAAATCTAATGCAGTGCCGATTGTACTTCCAATTGGTGACGAAGGTGATTTTAGAGGAATAGTTGATTTGGTGAAGAACCGTGCTATTGTATGGCATGAAGAAACATTAGGTTCTACATTTGATGTGGTGGACATTCCTGAAGATATGGTTGAGGAAGTTCAAAAATATCGTGCAAATCTTATTGAGGAGGTAGCTGCATATGATGAGAATCTTTTGGAAAAGTTTATGGAAGATGAAGATTCCATTACTGAGGAAGAAATTCACAAAGCTCTTCGTGCTGCAGTTATGGATATGAGTATCATTCCAATGGTATGCGGTTCATCTTTTAAAAATAAGGGAGTGCAATTTCTTATTGACGGGGTTTGTCGCTACTTGCCTTCACCAATTGATAAAGAAGGTATTGTTGGAGTCAATCCGAATACCGAAAAAGAAGAAGTGAGAAAGCCTAGTGTTGATGCACCTTTTGCTGCATTGGCTTTTAAAATTGCAACCGATCCATTCGTTGGTCGTCTTGCATTTTTCCGTGCTTATTCAGGACGTCTAGACGCAGGTTCTTATGTTTTGAATAACAGAAGCGGAAATAAGGAGCGTATCTCCAGAATTTATCAGATGCACGCCAACAAGCAAAATCCTATTGAATTTATCGAAGCAGGAGATATTGGTGCAGCTGTAGGATTTAAAGATATTAAAACAGGAGACACATTATCTGATGAAAAACATCCGATTATCCTTGAAAGCATGAAGTTCCCTGATCCGGTGATCGGTATTGCAGTGGAGCCTAAAACCAAAGCAGATGTCGATAAACTTGGAATGGCGCTTGGAAAACTTGCTGAAGAAGATCCAACTTTCCAAGTGCGTACCGATGAAGCTTCAGGGCAAACCATTATATCCGGAATGGGTGAATTGCACTTAGATATTATTGTGCAACGCTTGCTCCGTGAGTTTAAGGTAGAAGTGAATCAAGGAGAACCTCAAGTGGAATACAAAGAAGCACTTACACGTGAAGCCGAGCACCGAGAAGTTTACAAGAAACAATCTGGAGGTCGTGGTAAATTTGCGGATATCGTATTTACTTTAGGACCGGCTGAAGAAGGTAAGGTAGGACTTGAATTTGTTAATGAAGTAAAAGGAGGGAACGTTCCCAAAGAATTTATTCCTGCTGTTGAAAAAGGTTTCAGACAAGCAATGGCAAATGGTCCTTTGGCAGGATTTGAAATGGACAGCATGAAAGTTGTTTTAAAAGATGGTTCATACCACGCGGTTGACTCGGATGCATTGTCGTTTGAATTGGCAGCAAAACTTGGATACAGAGCCGCTGCTAAAGCTGCCGGAGCTGTAATTCTAGAGCCTATTATGAAGCTGGAAGTTTTAACTCCGGAAGAAAACATGGGAGATATTGTAGGGGATTTAAATCGTCGCCGTGGTCAAGTTAACGAAATGACTGATCGTTCAGGATCGAAAGTAATTCGTGCCAATGTGCCACTTTCAGAAATGTTTGGTTATGTAACTACTTTAAGAACACTTTCTTCTGGAAGAGCAACATCAACGATGGAATTTTCACATTATGAAGAAACTCCATCTAATATCTCTGAGAGTATAATCGCAGCTACAAAAGGAACTGCTAACGTATAATTTTTTTCAGCAATGAGTCAGAAAATCAGAATAAAATTGAAATCTTACGATCATAATTTAGTAGACAAATCTGCTGAAAAAATCGTAAAGACTGTAAAGAGTACCGGAGCTGTTGTGGCAGGACCAATTCCATTGCCTACACATAAAAAGATTTTTACTGTGTTGCGATCGCCACACGTGAATAAGAAAAGTAGAGAGCAATTCCAATTGAGTTCTTACAAAAGACTTTTGGATATCTACAGTTCTTCTCCAAAAACTATTGACGCGCTCATGAAGCTTGAATTGCCAAGTGGTGTGGAAGTAGAGATAAAAGTGTAATTATAATAGTTGTTCGCTATAATAAGTGTATTGTAGCGAACAATTTCACTTAACATGTCCGGAGCTGCGAGCGAAGGAAAAATGGTAACAAAATAGCATTCGGGATCGAATTATATTTTGATCCCTTTTGTTTATAAGAAACTAAATTTAATAAATAAATACTAACGAGCGAAAGCTCATAATTTAAAATCAATTATGTCTGGGTTAATAGGAAGAAAGATAGGGATGACCAGTATTTTTGACGAGAATGGAAAGAATATTCCATGTACCGTCATAGAAGCTGGCCCCTGTGTGGTTACCCAAGTCAGAACCAAAGAGGTCGACGGGTACGATGCTCTTCAACTTGGTTTCGATGACAAAAAGACTGCTAACAAAGCTGCCGAAGGACATGCTAAAAAAGCAGGAACCGTTGCAAAACGTAAAGTCGCCGAATTCAAAGGATTTGAAGAGGATTATAAATTAGGCGATACAATTACGGTAGCGCATTTTCTCGAAGGTGAATATGTAGTTATTGCCGGAGTTTCAAAAGGAAAAGGGTTCCAAGGTGTGGTAAAACGTCACGGTTTTGCCGGAACTTCACCAAGCCACGGTCAGCAAAGCAGATTGCGTGCTCCCGGATCGATTGGAGGAGCTTCCACACCCGGTCGCGTTTTTAAAGGAATACGCATGGCCGGACAAATGGGAAATAAAAGAGTGAAAATTGATAACCTGAGAGTTCTAAAAGTAGTTCCTGAAAAAAACTTGCTTGTTGTGAAAGGAGCAGTTCCGGGACATAAGAATTCTTATGTAATAATTGAGAAATAATGAAGGTAGCTGTATTAGATAAAAACGGAAAAGACACAGGTCGGGAAGTTGAACTTTCTGCTGAAGTGTTCGGGATTGAGCCTAATAATCATGCGGTTTATTTAGATGTGAAACAATATCTTGCCAATCAACGTCAAGGAACCCATAAATCTAAAGAACGCGGCGAGATTGCTGGTTCAACCAGAAAGATTAAAAAACAAAAAGGAACCGGAACAGCTAGAGCCGGAAGTATCAAATCCGGAATTTTTAGAGGTGGAGGAAGAATGTTTGGTCCCAGACCAAGAAATTATTCTTTTAAACTGAATAAGAATTTGAAAAAATTGGCGCGTAAATCTGCATTGTCATTAAAAGCTCAAAACAATGAAATCTTAGTTATAGAAGATTTGTCTTTTGATGCGCCAAAGACTAAAGATTTTGTCAATGTATTAAAAAATTTAGGAATAGACTCTAAAAAATCTTTGTTTGTGTTGGGAGCGTCGAATAATAATGTATATTTGTCATCCCGTAATTTGAAAAGCACTGAGATCGTAAAAGCATCAGAATTAAGCACATACAAGATTATGAATGCGAATAGTTTGGTCTTATCCGAAGGTTCGTTAGAGGGAATTCAACAAAATTTAAGTAAATAGAAACGAGATGAGCATCTTAATTAAACCTATTATTACGGAGAAAGCGTCTGTTTTTGCAGAAGCGCGAAATGTTTTCACATTTTTTGTGAACCCACGTGCAAATAAGCTGGAAATCAAAGAAGCTGTAGAGGCTGCTTATGGCGTTTCTGTTGAGAAAGTTAGAACAATTAATGTCCGTCCTGATAGAAAAGTCCGTTATACAAAAACGGGCGTTCAAACTGGTAAAACGAATGCTTCAAAAAAAGCAATCGTACAGGTGGCGGAAGGTGATACTATAGATTTTTATAACAACGAGATTTAAAATCTCTAATTTTAATTAGACACATGTCAGTAAGAAAACTAAAAGCAATCACCCCTGGTCAGCGTTTTAGGGTAGTTAATGGGTTTGACGCCATTACTACCGATAAGCCGGAAAAGTCTCTGCTAGTTCCGATAAAAAAGACCGGAGGAAGAAACAGTCAAGGTGTTATGACCATGCGAAACAGAGGTGGTGGTCATAAAAGAAGATACCGAATCATAGATTTCAAACGCGATAAATCAGGAATACCTGCAACTGTTGCGTCAATTCAATACGATCCGAACAGAACAGCATTTATTGCATTGTTAAATTATCAAGACGGAGAAAAAAGATACATCATTGCACAGGATGGCCTTCGCGTAGGACAGAATGTTGTTTCCGGTGATTCGGTTGCTCCTGAAATTGGAAATGCAATGCCGTTATCTGCTATTCCTTTAGGTACCGTTATTTCTTGTATCGAACTACGTCCCGGACAAGGAGCTGTAATGGCTCGTAGTGCCGGTGCTTTTGCACAATTAATGGCAAAAGAAGGAAAATATGCTACCATTAAATTGCCATCCGGAGAAACCCGTTTGATTTTAAATAATTGTATGGCAACCATCGGAGCAGTATCTAACCACGATCATCAGTTGATTATTTCCGGAAAAGCCGGAAGAAGCAGATGGTTAGGCAGAAGACCTCGAACACGTGCAGTAGTAATGAACCCTGTAGATCATCCGATGGGTGGTGGAGAAGGAAAAGCTGCCGGAGGACATCCGCGTTCAAGAAAGGGAATCTCGGCGAAAGGCTACAGAACTCGTTCGAGAACTAAAGCAAGTAATAAATTCATTTTGGAACGTAGAAAGAAATAAGTTATGGCAAGATCATTAAAAAAAGGACCTTACGTTCATTATAAGTTAGAGCGAAAAGTTCAACAAAACGTGGAGAGTAACAAGAAAACTGTGATTAAAACTTGGTCACGTGCATCAATGATTACTCCTGATTTTGTAGGACAAACAATCGCAGTTCATAATGGAAAACAATTTGTGCCTGTGTATGTAACAGAAAACATGGTAGGTCATAAATTAGGAGAATTTTCACCTACACGATCATTTCGTGGTCACGCAGGTGCTAAAAACAAAGGAAAAAGATAATAGACCATGGGAGTTCGTAAAAGAGAAAGAGCAGAAAGAATCAAAGAAGCTAAGAAAAATATTTACTTGGCTAAATTGAATAATTGTCCTACTTCTCCAAGAAAGATGCGTCTTGTGGCGGATCTTGTGCGCGGAGAAAAAGTTGACAGAGCCCTTAATATTTTGAGATTCAGCTCAAAAGAATCCTCTCGTAAATTAGAGAAACTTCTTTTGTCGGCTATCGCAAATTGGCAAGCAAAGAACGAGGATGCCTCCATTGAGGATGCTGATTTGTTTATTAAAGAAATCCGAGTGGATGGAGGAACCATGTTAAAAAGATTGCGTCCGGCACCACAAGGAAGAGCACATAGAATTAGAAAACGCTCCAACCATGTCACTTTGGTTTTAGGAGAAAATGATAACACACAAAGCAATTAATTAAATGGGACAGAAAACAAATCCAATCGGAAATCGCTTAGGAATAATTAGAGGTTGGGAATCCAACTGGTACGGCGGTGATGACTACGGCGATAAACTCGTCGAAGACGATAAGATTAGAAAATACATCCACGCCCGTTTGAGCAAGGCTAGTGTGAGTAGAGTAATAATTGAGCGTACTTTGAAACTTGTAACCGTTACTATTACTACCGCTAGACCCGGAATCATTATCGGAAAAGGCGGACAGGAAGTAGACAAGCTTAAAGAAGAGCTTAAGAAAATTACAGATAAGGAAATACAGATTAACATTCATGAAATTAAACGACCCGAACTTGATGCGTTTCTTGTGGCTACAAGCATTGCGCGTCAAATTGAAAGTCGTATTTCATATCGTCGTGCAATTAAAATGGCTATAGCTGCAACGATGAGATTGAATGCAGAAGGAATCAAAGTGATGATTTCCGGACGTTTAAACGGTGCAGAAATGGCACGGTCAGAAACATATAAAGAAGGACGTATTCCTTTATCTACTTTTAGAGCCGATATCGATTATGCATTAGCCGAAGCACATACTACTTATGGTAGAATGGGGGTGAAAGTATGGATAATGAAAGGCGAAGTCTATGGAAAGCGTGAATTATCTCCGTTGGTAGGATTGTCTACCGGTAAAAAAGGAGGAAAAGGCGCACCTGCAGGACGCGGTGGAGGAAGAGCTCGCCGTAGAAAGTAATTTATAAAAAATTAGGAAAACATGTTACAGCCTAAAAGAACAAAGTACCGTAAACAAATGAAAGGACGTATGAAAGGGAACGCAGAGCGCGGAAACCAATTAGCATACGGAACCTTTGGTATTAAATCATTAGAATCTGAATTTCTTACAGCTCGTCAAATTGAAGCTGCGCGTATTGCCGCAACCCGTTATATGAAAAGGGAAGGATCCTTATGGATTATGATATTTCCTGACAAACCTATCACCAAAAAACCTCTCGAGGTTCGTATGGGTAAAGGAAAAGGTGCGGTAGAACATTATGTCGCGGTTATTAAACCGGGAAGAATGTTATTTGAAGTATCCGGAGTATCTCTGGAAACAGCAAAAGAAGCATTGCGCCTTGCAGCACAAAAGCTTCCGGTAAAAACAAAGTTTGTAATGTCTAGGGAATTCCAAGCATAATTTTTTGAGAAATGAAACAATCAGAAATTAATAAAGCATCTACATCTGAATTACAAGAAGCTCTTGTTGAATCCAGAAAAGCTTATATGAATTTAAAAATGGCTCATGCCATTTCACCGGTGGAAAACCCAATTCAACTTCGTTTGCAAAGAAGAACAATTGCGCGTATTGCTACAGAATTAACCAAAAGAGAAGTACAATAATTCCTACAGCTGAAAGATGGAACAGAATATTAGAAATTTAAGAAAAGAACGAATTGGTGTAGTGACCAGCAACAAAATGGATAAATCCATTGTAGTTGCTGAGATCAAAAAAATTAAACACCCGATATATGGTAAATTCGTGACCAAGACCAAAAAATATGTCGCTCACGATGAAACCAATGACTGCAACGAAGGAGATACTGTAAGGATTATGGAAACACGTCCTTTGAGTAAAACCAAGTGCTGGAGATTAGTAGAAATAATTGAAAGAGCGAAGTAATCATGATACAACAAGAATCAAGACTAAAAGTAGCTGACAATACCGGAGCAAGAGAGGTTCTCTGCATTCGCGTATTGGGCGGTACAAAGAAAAAATACGCTTCAATCGGAGATAAAATAGTTGTCTCTGTAAAAGAAGCCACTCCAAATGGAAACGTAAAAAAGGGAGCTGTATCTACAGCCGTTGTTGTACGTACCGTTAAAGAGGTTAGACGTCCTGACGGATCATACATTCGTTTTGATGACAACGCTTGCGTTTTGCTTAATACGCAAGGAGAAATGAGAGGAACGCGTGTATTCGGTCCCGTAGCTCGTGAACTTCGTGATAAGCAATTTATGAAAATAGTATCATTGGCACCCGAAGTGCTATAATCGAAAACCATCATGACAAAGCTTAAAATTAAATCCGGAGATACAGTAGTTGTAATTGCTGGAGACCACAAAGGGTCAGAAGGTAAAGTACTTCGTGTATTGCCCGAAAAGAACAAAGCAATTGTGGAAGGTGTAAATATTGTCTCTAAACATGAGAAACCAAGCACTCAAAATCCACAAGGCGGAATTTCTAAAAGAGAAGCTCCGATTCATATCTCTAACTTATCGTTGATTGACTCAAAAAGTGGAAAACCAACACGAGTGGGATATCGAATGGAAAATGACAAGAAAATACGGTTTTCAAAAAAATCGAATCAAGCAATTTAGTTATGGCATATATACCTAGACTTAAACAAGAGTACAACAACAGAGTCATCAATGCACTCAAAGACGAATTTGGTTACAAAAACGTCATGCAAGTACCAAAATTAAAATCTATTGTGGTGTCCAGAGGAGTTGGAGCTGCAGTGGCTGATAAAAAATTGATAGACTATGCTGTCGAAGAATTGACTAAAATAACCGGTCAAAGAGCCGTTCCCACAGTTTCTAAGAAAGACGTGGCGAACTTTAAACTTCGTAAAGGAATGCCTATCGGTGTAAAAGTAACACTCAGAGGTGAGCGCATGTATGAATTCTTAGACCGATTAATTACATCTGCCTTACCGCGTGTTCGTGATTTTAATGGAATTAAAGCCACCGGTTTTGACGGACGAGGAAATTACTCTTTAGGAATTACAGAACAAATTATTTTTCCGGAGATTGATATTGATAAAATCAAAAAAATTGAAGGATTAAATATTACTTTTGTAACCTCCGCGGAGACAGATAAAGAAGCAAAATCGCTATTACAAGAATTGGGATTACCCTTTAAAAAGAATTAAAATTATGGCTAAAGAATCAATGAAAGCCCGTGAGCGTAAAAGAGCACGAATGGTAGAAAAGTATGCCGCCAAACGCAAGGCCTTAAAAGAAGCCGGAGATTGGGAAGGTTTACAAAAACTGCCTGCAAATTCGTCTCCTGTACGTTTGCACAACAGATGTAAATTAACCGGAAGACCTAGAGGTTATATGAGAGTCTTCGGATTGTCACGTGTGACTTTCCGTGAGATGGCTAACCAAGGTTTGATTCCCGGTGTAAGAAAAGCATCTTGGTAATTAAAAGAAATTAATAAATACTAACTTGAATAAAGGTTTGATACGTTAATCAAAAACCATATTCGCAAATTGCAATAAATGAATACAGACCCAATTGCAGATTATCTAACCAGAATTAGAAATGCTGTTAGAGCCGGACATCGTGTTGTCGAAATCCCGGCTTCGAACCTTAAAAAGGAAATTACAAAAATCCTTTTCGATCAAGGGTATATTTTAAGTTATAAATTCGATGATGAATCTTCTCCTCAAGGAAGTATCAAAATTGCATTGAAATATAACAAGCATACAAAAGAGCCCGTAATCAAAGAAATTCGCAGAGTAAGTAAACCTGGATTGCGTAAATACGTCGGTTCAAAAGAGCTTCCTCGTGTTTTAAACGGATTGGGAATAGCCATTGTTTCTACTTCTTCCGGAGTAATGACAGGAACTCAGGCTAAAGCTCAAAATGTGGGTGGTGAAGTTTTATGCTACGTTTACTAAAAAATAGGATATTATGTCAAGAATAGGTAAAAATCCAATTGAAATTCCTCAAGGTGTTACGATAGATGTCAAAGATAACGTAGTTACCGTCAAAGGAAAATTAGGAGAACTCTCACAAGAATTTTCAGAAATAACTGTTAAAGCAGAAGACAATCAAATCATCCTTGAACGTCCTTCTGAATCTAAAGAACACATTACACAACACGGTTTATATAGAGCATTAATCAACAATATGGTTGTGGGTGTCAGTCAAGGTTGGACCAAAGAACTCGAATTGGTAGGTGTCGGTTTCAGAGCTAGTAATCAAGGGCAAAAATTAGATTTGGCACTTGGGTTCTCTCATAATATTATCATGGAAATTGCACCCGAAGTAAAAGTTGAAACGGTTTCCGAAAAAGGAAAAAATCCGATTGTAAAACTAACTTCACACGATAAACAACTGGTTGGTCAGGTTGCTGCAAAAATTCGCAGTTTCCGTAAACCGGAACCTTACAAAGGAAAAGGAATTAAGTTTGTAGGAGAAGAATTGAGAAGAAAAGCAGGAAAATCTGCATAACAAGTAACTATCATAAAGTTTGTATAATTACATTCTAATCTGATAGTACTAAAAAATATAAAACGACATGGCATTAACAAAACAAGAAAGAAGACAGCGTTTGCGCATGCGAATCCGCAAGACGATTTCCGGTACTTCAAGCCGTCCACGTTTGGCAGTTTTCCGAAGTAATAAGGAAATTTATGCACAATTGATTGATGATGTAAACGGAAAGACAATTGTGTCCGCATCATCAAGAGATAAAGAAATTGATATAAAAGATAGTAATAAAACCGAAACAGCAAAATTAGTAGGAAAAAGCTTGGCTGAAAAAGCATTAAAAGCAGGAGTTGAAACTATTTCCTTTGACCGTGGCGGATATCTGTATCATGGAAGAGTAAAATCATTAGCTGACGGGGCTCGCGAAGGAGGCCTTAAATTCTAAGTTATACAAAAATATGTATCAAGATTATAAAAACGTAGAAATTGTAAAACCCGGAGGTCTTGAATTAAAAGATCGATTGGTAGGGGTACAACGTGTTACTAAAGTAACCAAAGGAGGTAGAGCTTTCGGATTTTCAGCAATTGTAGTTGTTGGAGACGAAAAAGGTGTAGTGGGACATGGATTGGGAAAATCTAAAGATGTTGCTACAGCAATTGCAAAAGCAATAGAAAATGCAAAGAAGAACCTGGTTCGTATTCCGTTGCACAAAGTTACCATCCCTCATGAACAAAAAGGAAAATACGGCGGAGCTCGTGTAAATCTAATTCCGGCCGCTCCCGGTACGGGAGTTATTGCAGGAGGACCGGTGCGTGCCGTATTGGAATCTTTAGGTGTGCACGACGTACTCTCTAAGTCTCAAGGTTCGTCAAACCCACATAATGTGGTAAAAGCAACCTTTGATGCACTTTTACAATTGAGAAGTGCAGAAACAATCGCTAAACAACGCGGAATATCACTTGAAAAAGTATTCAACGGTTAAAATATTTCAGAGAGATGGCAAAAATTAGAGTAACTAAAATAAGAAGCGTTATTAAGCGCCCTGAAAATCAAAAACGAACGATGGAAGCATTAGGACTTCGTAAAATAGGTCAAACTGTTGAACACGAAGATAATCCCAGCATCCAAGGAATGATAAAAACAGTCAATCACTTAGTTTCAGTAGAAACTGTATAATTAATAACTCATGAATTTAAGTAACTTACAACCCGCCGCTGGTTCGGTGAGAAATAAAGGCAAGCGAGTAGGTCGCGGACAAGGTTCCGGTAAAGGGGGTACCTCTACACGTGGACACAAAGGAGCAAAATCACGCTCAGGATACTCTAAGAAAATCGGCTTCGAAGGTGGACAAATGCCTTTGCAACGTCGAATTCCTAAATTTGGTTTTACCAATGTTAATCGCGTTGAGTATAAAGGAATCAATATAGATACACTTCAGCAGTTAGTAGATGATAAAAAGATAACAGATACTGTAGATTTTGAAACTTTATATAATCTGGGACTCGTCAGAAAAAATGAATTGGTTAAAATTCTGGGACGTGGAGAGATTAAATCAAAGCTTAAGGTATCCGCTCATAAATTTACAGCCTCCGCAAAAGAAGCAATTGAAGCTGTCGGCGGCGAGGTCATAACACTATAACACCTTTGAAGGATGAAATTTATTGAGACTTTAAAGAATGTATGGAAAATTAAAGAGCTACGTGAACGTATCATCTTAACACTCGGATTGCTACTGGTTTATCGTTTTGGAGCACAAGTAGTTTTACCGGGAATTGACGCGGACATGTTGGCATCTTTCGCCGGAAGATTTGAAGGAGGCGGATTAGGAGGTTTATTAAATGCTTTTACGGGAGGAGCTTTTGCGAATGCTTCCGTATTTGCGCTTGGAATTATGCCTTATATTTCTGCTTCAATTGTAGTCCAGCTTATGCAGATAGCAGTTCCTTATCTTCAAAAATTACAAAAAGAAGGAGAAAGCGGACGAAAAAAAATCAATCAAATTACCCGATGGTTAACCATTGGAATTTGTTTGGTTCAGGCACCTAGTTACCTGGCCGGTCTTCCTGCAATGGGCGTACCTGCAGAAGCATTTATAATGGGGCAAAGTGTCATGTTTTATGTGTCTTCTGTAATCATTCTCGTTACAGGTACAATTTTTGCAATGTGGCTGGGAGAGAAAATTACTGACAAAGGTGTAGGTAACGGAATTTCAATTCTTATTATGGTTGGAATTATTGCAACTTTACCGCAATCCTTTGCTCAAGAATTTGTTTCCCGAGTTGTTGAGTCCAACGGAGGACTTATTATGATCTTAATTGAATTGGTATTGTGGTTCGTAATTATTTTACTTTCCGTTATGCTTGTTATGGCAGTTCGTAAAATACCTGTTCAATATGCACGTAGAACAGCTTCCGGAGGTTTTGAAAAAAATATTTTCGGAGCGCGTCAGTTTATTCCGTTAAAATTAAATGCATCCGGTGTAATGCCCATTATTTTTGCACAGGCAATTATGTTCGTTCCTTCGACGGTTGCTAGTTTGTCAGACGGAGAATTTGCCCAAAGCATCCAATCGATATTTAGTGATATCTTTGGACTGTGGTATAACATTGTATTTGCAATTTTAATTATTATATTCACTTATTTCTATACTGCCATTACAGTTCCAACAAATAAAATGGCTGATGATTTAAAAAGAAGTGGTGGATTTATTCCGGGAATTAAACCGGGAACCCAAACAGCAGAATATTTGGATAGAATTATGTCTCAAATTACGCTTCCGGGTTCAATTTTTCTTGCATTGCTAGCTGTATTTCCCGCATTTGTGGTAAAATTGATGGGAATTCAGCAAGGTTGGGCATTGTTCTACGGAGGAACTTCATTACTCATTATGGTAGGAGTTGCGATTGACACGATGCAGCAGGTTAATTCGTATTTGTTAAATCGTCATTACGACGGACTTATGAAAAGCGGAAAAAACCGTAAAGCTGTAGCTTAACAATTAAAAAATAACTAATAAAATGGCTAAACAAAACGCAATAGAGCAAGATGGAACGATAGTAGAAGCACTATCAAATGCAATGTTTCGGGTAGAATTGGAGAATGGTCATATTGTTACTGCTCACATATCCGGAAAGATGCGTATGCATTATATTAAATTGTTACCGGGCGATAAGGTAAAACTTGAAATGAGCCCTTACGATTTAACAAAAGCAAGAATTACATACAGATATTAATAAATCGATCCATCATAAAAGGATAAAAAACAATGCGATTTTTGAAGTCGCAAGCAAACAAAAACAAAAAGAGATGAAAGTAAGAGCATCCGTAAAGAAAAGAAGTGCCGACTGCAAAATTGTTCGCAGAAAAGGCAGACTATATGTTATAAACAAAAAGAATCCAAAATTTAAACAAAGACAAGGATAATTATGGCAAGAATCGCAGGTGTAGATATCCCAAAACAAAAAAGGGGTGTAATCGCGTTAACATATATCTATGGAATCGGACAGAGCCGAGCTAAGGATATATTAAAAAAAGCCGAGGTTGACGAAGACAAAAAGGTTCACGAGTGGAACGATGATGAAATCGGAGCTATTCGTGAAGCTGTAGGGGCTTACAAAATCGAAGGTGAATTACGTAGTGAAGTTCATTTGAGCATCAAACGTTTAATGGATATTGGGTGTTACAGAGGTATTCGCCACCGTTCCGGACTTCCGTTGCGCGGACAAAGAACAAAGAATAACTCACGTACTCGTAAAGGAAGACGTAAAACTGTTGCTAACAAGAAAAAAGTAACTAAATAATAATAGCCGATTCGAAAGAATGAATTCATTCGAATGCTAAATCACTTAAAGTTATGGCAAAAGCTCAAAAAAATACAAAAACCGTTAAGAAACGAAAAGTTGCTGTAGATGCAATTGGCGAAGCTCATATTAATGCATCTTTTAATAACATCATCGTTTCGCTTACAAATAAAAATGGAGATGTGATCTCATGGTCATCTGCCGGAAAAATGGGTTTCCGAGGTTCTAAAAAGAATACTCCCTATGCTGCACAGGTAGCGTCTGAAGATTGTGCAAAAGTTGCACATGATGCAGGACTTCGCAAAGTGAAAGTGTATGTAAAAGGTCCCGGAAATGGTAGAGAATCTGCGATTCGATTAATTCACAATGCCGGAATTGAAGTTACTGAAATTATCGATGTGACTCCGATGCCGCATAATGGATGTCGACCTCCAAAAAGACGAAGAGTTTAATTTTTATAATCAATAATAAAGTATAATTCTGAAGGTTATTACGTGCTAAAGGATTGCGTAAGCGAATTATGACCTTAATTTAGCATTTATCTTCACAACAATTTTTATATGGCAAGATATACTGGTCCAAAAACAAAAATCGCCAGAAAATTTGGTGAACCTATTTTCGGAAGTGACAAATCTTTCGAAAAGAGAAATTACCCACCGGGACAACACGGAAACAGCCGTCGTCGCGGTAAAAAATCGGAATATGCAATTCAGCTTAATGAAAAGCAAAAAGCACGCTATACATACGGAATCTTAGAGCGTCAATTCCGTAATATGTTTAAAAAAGCAAGTTCAGCACCGGGAATTACCGGTGAGGTATTATTGCAAATGTGTGAATCCAGACTTGATAACGTCGTTTATAGAATGGGAATTGCTCCTACACGTGCAAGTGCCCGCCAATTGGTAACACACAGACATATTACCGTAAACGGTGAAAAAGTCAACATTCCGTCCTATCAACTTAAAGCCGGGGATGTGGTAGGCGTTCGCGAAAAATCAAAATCATTGGAGTTGATTACCAATTCCTTGAGCAATTCATCTCATGTATATGAGTGGATTACTTGGAATAACGATAAAAAGGAAGGAACCTATGTTTCCATTCCAGAACGTATTCAAATTCCGGAAAATATCAATGAGCAGCTAATCGTTGAATTATATTCTAAATAATAAAAACAGAGAAAGTCAATTATGTCCATATTTAGTTTTCAAAAGCCTGATAAAGTTATAATGGTAGATTCTACCGATTTCGAAGGGAAATTCGAATTTCGCCCTTTGGAACCCGGTTACGGTCTTACTATTGGTAATGCGTTGAGGCGAGTGCTACTTTCTTCATTAGAAGGATTTGCAATAACTTCGGTACGAATCGAAGGCGTAGAACATGAATTTTCTACAATCAAAGGAGTGGTAGAAGATGTTACAGAAATTATTTTGAACCTTAAGCAAATTCGTTTTAAAAGACAGATTGACGAAATAGATAACGAAACTGTAACGATTTCTGTCTCCGGAAAGGAACAAATTACCGCAGGAGATTTTCAAAAATTTATTTCAGGTTTCCAAATTCTTAATCCAGAATTGGTGATTTGCAATATGGAATCCGGTACCAATATCAATATGGAAATCACCATTGAAAAAGGTCGCGGTTACGTTTCGGCAGAAGAAAATAAAAAATCAAATGCTGCTTTGGGTACTATCTTTACAGATTCAATCTATACGCCTATTAAAAATGTGAAATATAGTATTGAAGACTTTAGGGTAGAACAAAAAACAGACTATGAAAAATTGGTTTTTGAAATAATTACTGATGGTTCTATTCATCCGAAAGATGCCCTTACGGAAGCTGCAAAAACTTTGATTCACCATTTTATGCTTTTCAGCAATGAGCGAATTACTTTGGAAGCTGATGAAATTGCTCAAACAGAAACTTACGATGAAGAATCACTGCACATGCGTCAGTTGCTAAAAACCAAATTGGTAGATCTTGACCTTTCAGTGCGTGCATTGAACTGTTTGAAAGCAGCCGAAGTAGACACTTTGGGCGATTTGGTTACCTATAACAAAAGCGATTTGATGAAATTTAGAAACTTTGGTAAAAAATCATTGTCAGAATTAGAAGAACTTGTAAGCAATAAAGGTCTTGATTTTGGTATGGATTTATCCAAATACAAATTAGATCGCGATTAAAAAAAAATAAATAACTCGTCATATTTTGCTCCTCAGAATGGGTCGTAGCGAGATGATGATTAAAACAAAAGGTCATGAGACACGGAAAAAAGAACAAATCACTAAGTAGAAAAACCGCTCATAGAAATGCTATGTTAGCCAATATGGCTAGTTCTTTAATTGAGCACAAAAGAATTAATACGACTGTTGCCAAAGCTAAAGTACTTCAACGTTATGTGGAACCTTTAGTGACCAAATCAAAAGAAGATACTACGCATAACAGACGTATTGTGTTCTCCAAATTAAAACAAAAAGATGCGGTTACCGAACTTTTTAGAAATGTGGCTCCAAAAGTAGGGGACAGACCGGGCGGTTACACCAGAATCATTAAACTTGGAAATCGTTTGGGTGACAATGCTGAAATGGCAATGATAGAACTTGTTGATTTTAACGAGTTGTACAATGCAGCTAAAGCTACTAAAAAGAAGGCTACTCGTAGAAGTCGAAGAGGTGGCGGTAAATCAGCTTCGGGAGCTGCAGCAGTATCAACAGCAGCAACCGAAAATGCTTCAGAAAAAACCGGCGATTCCTCTCACGAAGAAGAATAGACTTTATAAAGTTGATGAATTAAAAAAGACAAATCTTTTTAGGTTTGTCTTTTTTTGTTTTAAATGCTTATCATCTTTTAAGATTATGGTTTTTTAACAAATCGGTTTTACTTTAAGTGTACAGCTACAGAGCACTTAAATTCATAAAGTTTGTAAAAGAGGACAATCAGGTTTTCATTTGTTTCTTTTTTATACTATTTTTGCAAAAATTTTTTAAAATCCTCATAGCACCTCAAACACAATGAAAACTAAAAACTCAATGAAATTTCACAACCCTACAAAAGCCGTTGTTCTTCTTGCAGACGGCACGCTCTTTAACGGAATTGCAGTTGGAAACACTTCCAAAACTGTAACTGGAGAAATTTGTTTTACGACCGCAATGTCAGGATATGAAGATTTCTTTTTAGACCCTTCTTATGCAGGCAAAATCGTTGTTTCTGCTGCCGCTCATATCGGTGGATACGGAATTAAAAAAGATGAAATTTTATCGGAAAAAGCTAAAATATCAGGATTGATTTCGAGGAATTTTGGAGCGTTTTATTCGAGAGAAGGTGCAGACGGATCGCTTCAAGAGTTTTTAGAAGAAAATGATGTGATGATAATTTCAGATGTAGATACGCGCGCACTAACAGCTCACATTCGTGATAACGGGTCGATGCCTGCGATACTATCTACGGAGGTAAATGACATTGAAAATTTAAAAAATAAGCTTAAAGAATTTAAACTTCCAAACACCGAAGAATTATTGGATTCCAATACGATTAAAGAAACTTACAATATGGGAGAAGAAGATGCTGCATATAGGATTGCAGCCATTGATTTCGGAATGAAAAAAAATCTTCTACACCCTCTTGTAAAACGAGGGTGTTTTATTAAAGTATTTCCTCATCATGTTCCTTTTTCCGAGTTACAAGATTTCAATCCGGATGGATATTTTATTTCCGGAGGTCCCGGAAATCCGATGGAAATGAACAAAAGTCTTCCATTGATTCAGGAAATTCTTAAAACCGAAAAACCGCTGTTTGCAACAGGAATTGGTCACAATCTCTTGGCACTGGCAAAAGGTGTGAAATCTGAAAAGATGGATGTCGGGCATCACGGTCTAAATCATTCCACAAAAAATTTGCTGAGCGGAATCGCAGAAATCACTGCACAGAATCATGCGTATCGCGTAAATAAAAAAGAACTGGAATCTCATCCCGAATTGGAATTAACACATATCGATTTAAATGATTCAAGTGTGGAAGGGATACGCTTAAAAAACGGAAAAGCATTTTCAGTTCAATATTATCCTTCCTCACACAAAGGAGCTACTGATTCTGAATCATTATGGAATAATTTTATAGAAAATCTAAAGAAATAATTTAATCACAATCTAAATAATTTAACCAAATTATGGCTTTCATTATCGATATTCGAGCAAGACAAATTTTTGATTCACGCGGAAATCCAACCGTTGAAGTTGATGTTTATACCGAGAATGGTTTTATGGGGCGTGCTGCCGTTCCTTCAGGAGCTTCCACCGGAGAACACGAAGCAGTAGAACTTCGAGACGGTGGAAAAAAATACATGGGAAAAGGTGTTTTAAAAGCTGTGGAAAATGTCAACACAATCATTAGAGAAAAGTTAATTGGAACCTCTGTTTTTGAACAAGAACTCATTGACAAACTCATGATTGATTTAGACGGCACCGCCAATAAATCCAATTTAGGAGCAAATGCAATTCTTGGAGTTTCCTTGGCCTGTGCCAAAGCTGCTTCAGAAGAATTGGGAATGCCTTTGTATCGTTATGTCGGCGGTGTCAGCGCCAAAACGCTTCCGGTTCCGATGATGAATATCATAAACGGAGGTTCTCATAGCGATGCGCCAATTGCTTTTCAGGAATTTATGATTATGCCGGTTACTGCAACCAACTTCTCCGAAGCACTTCAAATTGGTTCCGAAATATTTCATCATCTGAAGAAAGTATTACAGGACAGAAACCTGAGTACGGCTGTTGGTGATGAAGGTGGTTTTGCACCCACACTTTCAGGAACCGAGGATGCCCTGGACACCATTGCCACGGCTGTTAAAAATGCAGGTTACAAATTTGGAGAAGATATCAAAATTGCCTTGGATTGTGCTGCTGCTGAATTTTATGTCAATGGAAAATATGATTATACCAAGTTTGAAGGTGAAAACGGAAAAATTCGAACTTCCGAAGAACAAGCTGAATATTTGAAAGAATTGTGTGAGAATTATCCCATTATTTCAATCGAAGACGGAATGGATGAAAACGATTGGGAAGGATGGAAAACGTTAACCGAAAAAATTGGAACTCACGTCCAATTGGTTGGTGACGATTTGTTTGTTACCAATGTCGAGCGACTTTCACGAGGTATTTCTGAGAAAATCGGAAATGCCATACTAATCAAAGTAAATCAGATTGGAACACTTACAGAAACCATAGCAGCGATTAATATGGCTCAAAACGCCGGTTTTACAGCGGTTATGAGTCATCGCAGTGGTGAAACAGAAGACAATACAATAGCAGATTTGGCGGTAGCATTAAACTGCGGTCAAATTAAAACAGGTTCTGCATCGCGAAGCGATCGGATGGCCAAATACAATCAATTGTTGAGAATTGAAGAACAATTGGGAGCCATCGGATATTATCCGGGAATGCAGGCATTTAAAGTGTAAACACAATTTTGTGCTTTATGCGATAACAGCGGTTCTTTTTAACAAACAATTAGAAAAGAAGTTGTTAAAAATCACGTTTTGATTTAGTAAATTGCCATTCATTTAAAAATAAGAGTATTTACGAGATATATGACAAAGAAAGCAACTTTAGAAATTGACGGCAAGAAATATGATTTGCCGATTGTAGAAGGTACAGAAAAAGAAATTGCGGTAGACATCAGCTCGCTTCGTTCTGATACCGGAGGTGTAGTAACACTGGACAGAGGATATAAAAATACTGGCTCCTGTGAAAGTTCCATTACGTTCCTGGATGGCGAAAAAGGTATTTTGAGATACAGAGGATATAGTATCGAAGAATTAGCTGAAAAAGCAAATTTTTTAGAAGTCTGTTATCTGCTTATCTTCGGTGAACTTCCTACAAAAACACAACTAGATAAGTTTCATAAAGATATCAAAGCACAATCTCATGTGGATGAGGACGTCAAACGAATTTTAGACGGTTTCCCGAAATCTGCACATCCAATGGGTGTTCTTTCTTCTTTGACAGCTGCTTTGGTTGCTTTTAACCCTTCATCTGTAAATGTTGAAAGCGAAGAGGATATGTATAAAGCCATCGTAAAAATTCTAGGAAAATTTCCTGTATTAACAGCTTGGACATACAGAAAACGCATGGGATTGCCCTTGGATTATGGCGGTGATTCACTCGGGTATGTTGAGAATTTTATCAAAATGATGTTCAAATCTCCAAGTGGTGATTACACAAGCAATCCTACTGTTGTGGATGCATTAGATAAACTGTTGATTTTACACGCCGATCACGAACAAAACTGTTCCACTTCAACCGTGCGTATGGTAGGTTCTTCTCACGCGGGCCTCTTTATTTCAATTTCTTCGGGTATCGCTGCACTTTGGGGACCCCTTCACGGAGGAGCCAATCAGGCCGTGATAGAAATGCTCGAAGCGATTAAAGCTGATGGTGGTGATACTAAAAAATTTATGGCAAAAGCCAAA
This sequence comes from Bacteroidota bacterium, assembly GCA_012522045.1. GTDB lineage: Bacteria > Bacteroidota > Bacteroidia > Flavobacteriales > Flavobacteriaceae > JAAYLC01. Next base: position 18,871 of record JAAYLC010000130.1, on the reverse strand, counting down.
GATAAAAACGATCCTTTCCGGTTGATGGGCTTTGGACATCGCGTCTATAAAAACTTTGATCCGCGCGCAAAAATTATCAAAAAAGCTGCTGACAGCGTGTTAGAAAACATGGGAATTGAAGACGATGTTTTAGACATTGCAAAAGCGCTAGAAAAAGAAGCCTTGGAAGATTCGTATTTTGTGGATAGAAAACTCTACCCCAATGTGGATTTTTACTCGGGAATCATCTATCGTGCATTAGGAATTCCGGTAGAAATGTTCACGCCTATGTTTGCACTGGGACGTCTTCCCGGATGGGTTGCACAATGGCGAGAAATGCGATTGCGAAAAGAACCTATTGGAAGACCAAGACAGATTTATGTGGGAGAAACTAAACGAGATTACATTCCTTTAGAAGATCGATAAATAAAATTTTATCTAAAAAAGCACTTCAAGTATTGTATTTGAAGTGCTTTTTCTATATTTACTGCAATGATTAGGTTAAATATACAAGACGAAATAGCCCCGCTGGAACGCGTGGTGTTGGGCAGAGCAGACAGCAGCGGTCCGGTTCCCGAATTGAAAGATGCATACGATCCCAAGTCCGCAGCACATATCAAAGCAGGAACTTATCCGAAAGATGAAGACATGGTACAAGAGATGGAAGCTTTAAACCAAGTCTTTCAAAAGTATGGAGTGACTGTTTATCGCCCGGAACTGATTGAAGATTACAATCAGATTTTTTCCAGAGACGTCGCATTTGTTATTGATGATAAATTCATGATTGCTAACATTCTGGAAGACAGGTCGCGAGAGATAGAAGCTATGAAGCCTATAATTAATCAAATACATCCTGATAAAGTACTCTATTTTCCGGAAGCCGCTCATATCGAGGGCGGAGACGTGATGCCTTGGGGAGATTATATTTTTGTGGGAACTTATTACGGCGAAAATTATGCTGATTTTATCACTGCGCGTACAAATTTAAAAGGCGCAGCACATCTTCAAAAATTGTTTCCTCACAAGAAAGTAAAAACATTCAGTTTAAAAAAGAGCAACACCATTGCAGAAGAAAATGCTTTGCATCTGGATTGTTGTTTTCAACCTTTGGGTCAAGGAAAAGCCATTATTCATAAAGAAGGTTTTTTAGTTGAAGAAGAATACGAATGGCTTGTGAATTATTTTGGAAAAGAAAATTGTTTTCACATTTCAAAAAAGGAAATGTACGATATGACCAGCAATATTTTTTCACTTGCGCCTGATGTGGTGATTTCAGAAAAAAACTTTGACAGATTAAATGATTGGCTGCATAAAAATCACTTTAAAGTTGAGGAAGTTCCTTATTCAGAAATAGGAAAACAAGGTGGATTGTTACGTTGTACGACCTTGCCCTTAGAAAGAAAGTAATTTTTCTGTAACGGTGAATATTATAAACTCTATTTAAATTTTGTATATAAATGAAATGAGGAGGTTTTAAACCTCCTTTTTTATTTTACTCCAGACTCAAGCAGATGATTATCAACAAGTTATTAAGTTGTCTGTAAATAGATTTATAATTTTTAGGATTTATAAGAAGCCTGCAATATTCCCTACATAGTCGATTTTTCTGCCAATCTTATTTAACAAAAAATGGTATGTGCTTTCATAAAAAATTAGTAAAATTGAGGTCTTAAATTTTTTAACAATTGAGAAATTCATTTTCGTCTTTAATTTTTCTGATTTTACTAGGGTTTTCTATATCATTTCACGGCCAAAACAGAAGCATAACCCTAGAAGAAATATGGACGGGGCAATTTAGCACAGAAGGGTTGGAAGCCATTCATTCTCTGAAAAACGGGAAAGAATACACAGTATTAAATTACAATCATCGCGATAGAAACTCGACTATAGATGCGTATGATTATAAAACAGGTGAAAAAACCAAAACAATTCTAAATACGAAAGATTTACAAGGAATCTATAGAATCAGTTCCTATAAATTTAACGCTGATGAGAATAAGATTCTTTTTTCTACAGAATTAGAACCCATTTACCGACGTTCAACACGAGGAACGTATTATATTTATGACATTCCATCCAAAACTTTTAGATTGGTTTCGACTGATAAGATTCAATCGCCGGAATTCAGCCCGGATGGTACCAAAGTGGGGTATGTTTATGAAAACAATCTGTATTTCAAAAACTTAGAAACAGAAGAAATTGTACAAATAACGTCTGACGGGAAAAAAAATCATATTATCAATGGTTTAACCGACTGGGTTTATGAAGAAGAGTTTGCTTTTGTTCGCGCTTATGAATGGAGCACACAAGGAAATAAATTGGCATTCATTAAATTCGATGAATCTGAAGTGCCTGAATTTGCAATGGATATCTACGGAAAAGGACTGTATCCGTATTCAGATACTTTTAAGTATCCAAAAGCCGGTGAAATGAATTCAAAAGTGTCGCTGCACATTTACGATTTGCAGACACAACAAACTACTGAAATTGATTTGACCTCCTACAACAGTTATTATATTCCGCGATTGTTATGGACTCCGGACAATAATATCCTTAGCGTTCAGTTGACAAACCGACATCAAAACGTGGTAGATTTGGTTTTTGTCAATGCCACAGACCAAACTTCCAGATTAATCATGCAAGAAAAAGATGAAGCTTATGTGGATATCACTGACGATTTGACTTTTTTGAATGACAACAGTTTTTTCTGGACAAGCGAACGAGATGGCTGGAATCATATTTATCATTACGATCGCAATGGGAAATTGTTAAAACAGGTGACAAAAGGCGCTTGGGAAGTAACTGCTTTTTACGGGTTTGATCAAAATACTGGCAGGGTTTATTATCAAAGTACGGAAAATGGCAATATCAATCGTGATGTTTATTCCATTTTACCATCGGGAAGAAATAAAGTGCGGCTTACCGATGAAACAGGAACCAACCGCGCTGCATTTAGCGCAGATTATTCTTATTTTATCAATACCTTCTCCAATGTCACAACCCCTCCGAAGTTCACCCTTCATCAGGCAAAGAACGGCAAAAAATTACGCGATATTAAAGACAATTCAAACTTGTTGAATCGTTTGAAAAATTATAAAATAGCTCCCAAAGAATTTTCTACCATATCTATTCATGGGGAAGATTTAAACATGTATATGATAAAGCCTTTGGATTTTGATGAGAACAAACAATATCCGTTGTTTTTATATCAATATTCCGGACCCGGGTCGCAAACCGTTGCCAATCAGTGGATGGGATTAAATGATTATTGGCACCAAATGCTCGTCAATGATCTTGATATTATCGTCGTTTCAGTAGATGGTAGAGGAACCGGTTACAAAGGGCGCGATTTTAAAAAAATGACGCAGTTAGAACTGGGAAAATACGAAGTAGAAGACCAAATAGCGGTAGCTGAAAAATTAAGTGAACTTCCTTTTATCGATTCGGAACGGACGGGAATTTGGGGATGGAGTTACGGCGGTTTTATGTCATCTAACTGTCTGTTTCAAGCACCGGATGTCTTTGAAATGGCAATCGCTGTAGCACCGGTTTCCAGTTGGAGATTTTATGATACGATTTACACAGAGCGCTACATGAAAACCCCGCAAGAAAATCCGAAAGGGTATGATATGAATTCCCCTTTGTATCACGTAAATAACTTAAAAGGAAATTATTTGTTGGTTCACGGAAGTGCCGATGACAATGTTCACGTTCAAAATGCGATGGTTTTGATTGAAGAATTAATACAAGCCAATAAAACATTTGACTGGCGGATTTATCCCGATAAAAATCATGATATTTATGGGGGAAATACCCGTCTTCATCTCTATACACTAATGACAAAGTATATTAAGGAAAATTTATAACAACCCATTAATAATTTTAATAAATGACACAAGAAATAGATCCTCAATTATTAGCTCACCTTGAAAAATTAGGTGTTGATGACAAAATGGTTTTAGGACATCCTGCGGGATTATTAGTATTGTTCTTTACAGAAATGTGGGAACGATTTAGTTATTACGGGATGCGGGCGTTGCTAACACTCTTTTTAGTGAGTTCCTTAGCTGATGGTGGATGGGAATGGACACGAGCTGATGCTATGAGTCTTTATGGATGGTACACCGGGTTTGTCTATCTAACACCAATTTTAGGAGGAATCATAGCCGATAAAATGACCGGATTTCGAAAAGCAATCATTATTGGAGCAATAATGATGACCCTTGGTCATGCTTCAATGGCACTCGAAATTTTTGATAAAAACTTTTTCTTTGTCGGATTGGCATTGATGATATTAGGTAACGGAATGTTTAAACCTAATATTTCTTCGATGGTAGGACAACTCTATCCGGATAACAGTACAAAAAAGGATGCGGGGTATACTATTTTTTATATGGGGATCAATGCAGGCGCTTTCTTGGGAATGCTTTTGTGTGGCTATATCGGTGAAAAAATAGGATGGCACTACGGATTTGGACTGGCAGGGATATTCATGTTTTTTGGAATGTTGCAATTTTATTTTGCCAGAAATTATTTTGGAAAGATCGGTTTGGATCCAAAAATTCTGGCTACACAGTACGATGAAGAACAATCTAGAAAAACCCCCGAAGAACTTCAAAAAGAAAAGGAAGAAGAAAAAGAAGAAGAGTCTCCAAAAGTGATTCGCGACAGATTGATTGTGATCTCCGTGCTTATATTTTTTAGTATTTTCTTTTGGCTGGCATTTGAACAAGCAGGAGGTTCGATGAGTATTTTTGCCTTGGACTATACACAGCGTGTCTTAGAAGGAAATGCAGCTTTGACATTTAAATGGATTGATGCCATTTTAACGCTCTTTCCTTTAGTTATTGTCTCGGTAGTTTTATATGGTTTGGCAAAACAACTCTTAGCATCTTATCCTGCCACCATTTTATTTACATTATTGAGTTTTGTAATTATCTGGATCCTTGGAATTTGGAAAATACAAAGAGAATTTACGGCATTGGAAACTGAAGTAGTAGCTTCTTGGTTCCAGATTTTAAACTCTTTCTTTATTATTACCTTAGCGACCGTATTCAGTAAAATATGGGAAAAAGTGTGGAATCCATCCGGACCTATCAAATTTGCAATGGGACTTTTCCTTTTAGGACTCGGATTTGTCGTATTGGCATATGGAAGTAAAGACATTCCACAAGGTGCGGCTACTGCTTCTGTGAGTATGTTATGGTTGGTAGCAGCCTATTTTTTCCATACAACGGGAGAATTGTGCTTGTCACCTGTAGGACTTTCTTATGTAAGTAAATTATCACCTAAAAAATTTGTCGGATTAATTTTCGGATTGTGGTTTGCATCCTCTGCAATTGCCAATATTGTCGGATCCCAAATTGGAGGTTTAATCGATAGCATCAGTGCTAAATATTCAATTTCAATTTTCTTTTTAATATTTGCAGTATTGCCCGGAGTTGCAGGACTTATCCTTGTCTTATTATCCGGGAAATTAAAGAAAATGATGCACGGAATTCATTAAACCGATATCAAATTTGAAAGAATAAAATTTAAATAACCCCAACTATATATTATTATACTATGGCAAAAGAAGTTGTAATGTCTAAAGATCATCAGGAATTCTTTAAAAGCAAAGTTTTAGGACATCCTGCCGGTCTTTTCGTATTGTTTTTTACGGAAATGTGGGAACGCTTTTCGTTTTACGGAATGCGTGTGTTATTGATAAACTTTCTAACGATTGCTGCCGTAGGAAGTAATCCGGGTTGGGAATGGTCCTCCGAAAATGCCGGAGCACTTTTTGGAACGTATGCCGGCTTGCTGTATTTAACTCCAATTGTCGGAGGTGTAATAGCCGATCGATTTACGGGCTATCGCTGGGCAGTATTTATCGGATGTATCGTGATGACAGCAGGACACGCTTTTATGGCGATAGAAACCGAATTTTCTCTTTATATGGGACTTGCGCTGTTGGTGATAGGAACCGGATTTTTTAAACCTAACATTACTTCTATTATTTCTGAAATGTATAAATATCTTCCCGAGAAAAAAGACGGCGCGTATACCATTTTCTATATGGGTGTCAACGCCGGTGCGTTCTTCGGAATGATGTTGTGTGGATATTTGGCAGAACGCGTGGGATGGTCTTGGGGTTTCGGACTTGCTGGAATTTTTATGCTTTTCGGAACCTTGCAATTTATGCTCTCTAAACCCTTGTTTGGAAAAATAGGGGATCGTCCACAACCGCGAAATACGGACAATCAGGAAGTAAATGATGTTACAGGAGAAAAGAAAACCTATAAACCCAATAGGTTTACACTCATCGATAAAATTTTGATTGTTGTAACCTCTATCATCGGACTCTTATTCTTACTCAACGATCCAACTTCAAAAATTGGCGGAATTCACTTGCTGCCACAAAAATTTATTTTGCCCGAAGAAACGCTGTCCGGACCTTTGGTCATTGTGATAATTGGCGTAATCCTTTTCTTTTATTTGTTGTTCAGTAGAATATCTCGTTATGAAAAAGTGTTGCGAGATCGGATGATTGCCGTAATGATTTTTGCGTTTTTTACGGTTCTGTTTTTCATTCCGTTTGAACAAGCTGCAACTTCAATGGTATTGTTTGCTCGAGATTACACACAACGAGTTTTGACCGGAAATGCAGCATTGATATTTAATATCGTAAATACATTATTGACCGTGATACCGCTACTTATTGTCAGCTGGGTTCTGGTGCTGTTGTATAAAAGTACATTTAAGAAAATTCCAGGAAGCAATATCGTGCTTATGTTATGTTTTTCGCTGATGTGGGGATTGGCAATTTGGATGCTGGTTCAAGACTTCTCAACCAAATCGTATGCTGTTGAGTATCAAGCAGTAGAAAAAGTAGAAATAGTTGATGGTCAGGAACAAATAACTTACATATCCATAACAGAAGCACGTCCTGTGCAACCGGGAGAAGAAGTCGTTATCCATACACTGGAATTTTCGACCAATCAGTCTTTAGAAGTAGGACAAGAGGTAGCTGCGCATTTGGAATTGGGCAAATACATTTATTTGGATAACGAAACCGAAACACGACTCAGAGGTGATTATGCGGAAATCAATGAACCTTCGCGGATTGTTGCCGGTTCTGTGGCAGAAATAAAAGAAAATGAAGTAGAAATTACTGTTTCTTGGTTTAGTATTTTGAACTCATTTTTTATAATCGCATTGGCTTCTTTATTTTCTAAATGGTGGGATAGCAAATACAATCCTTCGGCTGCGATGAAATATGGACTCGGATTGCTGATTATGGCAGTAGGATTTGGTATTCTCGCATTTGGAGCTGCCGCTATTCCTTCAGGAGCAGTTGCCGGAAGTGTACGCGTAGGAATGATATGGTTAATCTTGGCATACTTGTTCCATACTTTGGGCGAGCTTTTCCTCTCTCCGGTCGGTTTGTCGTATGGCAGTAAATTGGTTCCTGCCCGGATGATTGCATTAATGTTTGGGGTTTGGTACTTAGCCATTGCCATCGGAAATAAAATAGCTGCGTCTTTGGGAGGCATGGTCGATACAATTCAACAGGAATATAGCATGTCGACTTTCTTTTTAATATTTACCATTGTGCCCGCAGCGGCAGGGGTCTTAGCAATATTATTAAATCCGCTACTGAAAAAATTGATGCACGGGGTACGATAAAATTGCATGCTTCGTTTATATTAAATAAATTTACCTATTGTAATTAATAGAATATGCGAAATATGAGATTGACTTTTGGAGTGCTGTTTTTCTTGATTATAGGGTTTACCTATGCGCAAGACGGTATCAATTGGATGAGTATGAATGAGGCATTGGAAGCACAAAAAAAAGAGCCTAAAAAGATTTTTATGGATGTCTATACAACCTGGTGTGGTCCGTGTAAAATGTTGGACAGAAATACTTTCAGTGATAAAAATGTAATTGAATATATCAACGAAAATTATTACGCAGTTAAGTTTAACGCTGAAGGAAATGAATCTGTTACGTATCAAGATTTTACTTATACCAATCCGAATTACAGACCGGAGCGTAGAGGAAGGAATTCACAACATCTCTTTGCTCATGCCTTAAAAGTAAATGCTTATCCCACATTGGTATTTTTTAAAGAAAATGGAGATCTTATCCAAGCTGTTCCCGGTTATCGAACGCCGAAAGAATTGGAAATATTCTTAAAAATGATTCATTCCGATGATTATTTGAATATTACTACCAATGAAGCTTGGAATGAATATCAGAAAAATTTTAAATCGACATTTTAGAGTAAAATTATATCCCCACTCTTAATTTTAATCTAATCTGTAAGCTCCCCTTTGTCCGGTTGAATGGAAGGGGAGTTCTTTATTTTTGGCAGTTTCTTCCCAACGTTTGACATACGAAGGATAATTGGAACCATCAGCAACAATCAATTTAAGCGCGTGATTCTCTATTACTCTATCTAAATTAATTTTAGGACTGTGAGTTAAAATTAATACATCAATCAAAATTTCATCTGGAAGTATTGCAGTACTGTCCATTACATACACTGTTTCACCTCGATATTCAAATACTTTCGGTAACGGTTTTAGATGTATTTCTTTAATTTTTTTATTTGAAATATACGAGCTGATAAAATTGTAGTCCCTGAAATTTTTGGAAGTATCAATAACAAAAAGTGTAAAGTATTTATCTTTTTTATATCCGAATATGGGTTCTCGCGATTTATGAAAAATATAAAAATCCGTATGTGAATGCTTATTTATAATGACTACACCAATAAAGACTGAGAAACTTAAGAGTACAGGAACGAATCTTTTCCTTGACGGAGAATACAAATAGTGTATGAAGAAGATAACTAGTAAATAAGTACAAAGAGCGTAGGAGAAGGGAAAATAAATTTCTTTCAAATGAAAGAGTTCCTGATGCGCTGTCCAGTTGACAAAATTGTTTAATGTATTAACCATGAGATTATATAAATCACTAAGCCAGACAGGTAGGGAATTTATATAAGAAAGCACAACTACGGTTATTCCTATTGCCATAAATAGAGTCAATGTGGGTAAGATAACAAGATTTGTCAGCAAGAAAAGTCCCGGAAAACTGTGAAAGTAAAACAAGGTAAAAGGCAATACTCCAATTTGTGCAGAAATTGTAACTGCAAGCATGCTTTTAAGTTCTCTAAAAACATAAATTTTTGAATAAATCAAGGGTTTAAATAAGGGGTGAAGCCATAAAATAAAGAACACGGCTGAATAACTCAATTGAAAACCGACATGAAAAAGGTTCATCGGATCAATTAGTGTGAGTATGAAAAAGGAAATGAACAAGGTGTTAACGGAAGAAGTCCTCCGTTGTAAGATGATTGCAAGAGCAAAAAAACTAAACATAGAAACTGCACGCATTACGGAAGGAGAAAGTCCCGCCAGAAATGCAAATCCCCATAAGATGATTACTATCAGTAAGGAACGAATAATATGACCGTGATTTAAAAAAGTAACAGGTTTGAGAAGAAATGTCAAAAGCACATAAAATATACCTACGTGAAGTCCGGAAACTGCCAGAATATGAACCACGCCGGCAGCGGCATATTGTTCATATAATTCTTTAGAAATATCTTTTTTCTCTCCGAGAATTAAGGCTTGAATAATGCTTCGTTCATCCTCCATCAAGGAAGTTTCTCGGAGTTTATTAATCAATTTGGCTCGAAAATTTTGAGCGTGACCAAACAAAGTGGCTTTTCCCGGAGTGTGAAAATTTATGTCCTCCTTAGAGATTATTAACTGATGATGTACATGTTGCGTTTTTAAATAATCGGAATATTCAAATTGATGTGGATTTAAACTCTTTGGAATCGGTTTTAATTCACCATAAACAAAAAGCAAATCATCTGATTTTACGCGCTCATTCAAAGAATCTTTCTGAATACTCAACAATATTTTACCCTTGCATTTTGAGTCGTCTATTGTAAGGACGTTAGCATAATATTTATCATAATAACTGTCTGATTTAAGACTTTCGACAATTTTCAATGTCACAAATTGATTCGTTTTGTGATGAATAGCGTGGGAATAATGATTTTGTTGAAATTCCGGCAAGCGAATTTGATAGCTGAAAATTCCCAGAGTCACAAATAGTAAACAAATTGTAATTCCGTAATAGGAATTTTGAAAAATAGTTTTTCTGATTAAAATCCATTGAACAAATGCGATAAAAAGCAAACCTAACACAATCGGAAAAACTAAAAAAGGCACGTTTAACTGAGACGCAATAACGATTCCTGCCGCATAAAATACAGCAAGACGTATAATCGGATATTGTGCAAAGAACCCGGTCATTTTTGAAAATTATCAATCATGACAACTTGTTAAAGTGTCAGAAATCGGTGGTTCAAAAAAAGTTTTATATAGAAAAAACTTAACTAGTAATTCTTAAATAACGCGTCTTGCTTGTGTAAATGCACGATTCCAATAACTCTCTTTTAGAGAAGAAATAATAACACCGGCAGTCGTTGTTGCATGAATAAAATGAATAGTATCTTCAGTAACATCTACAACGAGTCCTACATGACTGATGACATTCCTATTCGTGGTTTTGAAAAAAACCAAATCGCCGGGTACAACTTCGTTTAATGAAATCGGATAACCTTCCTTCGCCATATCACGGGAAGAACGTGGAAGTCGAATTTGCTCTTGTTCAAAAGCCGTACATATCAAACCGGAACAATCCATTCCTGCTCGTGTGGTTCCGCCATATTTATAACGTGTACCTTCAAACGATTTTGCAAAGTTTATGATTTGTTCCCGTTGATTAATTGTGGGGACAGATGCAGATGAAATCTCATTGAATTCTGAAATTTCATCGGTGTTTTGGGTGTTGACGATGTCGTTTGTAGATTCCAAATGACCGGAGTCTTTATTTACTTTTTTTGCTTCGCCCGGTTTGACATAAATCGTACGCGACGGAGAAACTTGTACATATCCGGAAGGTCGGGGACTTGCACAAGCGATAAATAAAAAAGGCAATCCGACAAAATAGAACAAATATTTCATGTTGCAAAAAAGTTTGTACACCGTGTTAAAGATATTGAAAAAATGATAAATTTTCCAAATCTGTTTTTTACAACGTTAATTTACAGTGCTTATAATAAGTTTTGCGGTATTTTCACTCGCCCCGATTCCGCCAAGTTTTTGTTCTAAATCATAATAATCCAAGAAAATTTTTTCGCGTATTTCCGGGGTTAGAATACTGTTTAATTCCTTTTTTAAGTTTTTGGTATTTAAGTCAGATTGAATCAATTCGGTAACTGCCGGTTTGTCGAGAATTAAATTTACAAGAGAAATGTATTTTAGGTTAATGACGCGTTTTGCAATTTCATAACTGATTCTTCCGCCTTTGTAACACACCACTTGCGGAACTTTAAAAAGTGCGGTTTCCAACGTAGCGGTACCTGAAGTTACCAATGCTGCAGTTGCAATTTCAAGAAGCTGATAGGTTTGATTTTGAACAAGCCGGATGTTTGTTTTCGTTAAAAATTGATCGTAAAAACTGCGTTCTTGTCCCGGAGCTCCTGCGATGACAAATTGATAATCTTTAAAATCAGCTGTTACCGAAAGCATAATTTCCAACATTTTTTTTATTTCTTGTTTTCTGCTTCCGGGCAATAAAGCAATGATGGGTTTCTGGTTTAACTTATTCTTTTTTCTAAAAAAATCTTCATCTACGGGAGGAAGTTGATTGATGGCATCTAAAAGAGGATGACCGACAAAATTTACTTTAAAATTGTGCTTCTTCTCATAAAAATCTTTTTCGAAAGGAAGAATAACGTACATCGCATCAACATCTCTTTTAATCGATTTGATACGTCCTTCTTTCCAGGCCCAAATTTGTGGCGAAATGTAATAATGAACTTGAATGTTTTTCTTTTTTGCCCATTTTGCAATGCGCATATTAAACCCCGGATAATCAATTAAGATTAAAACATTCGGTTGAAAATTTTCAATATCCTTTTTGCAGAAGTTGATATTTTTAAAAATGGTTCGCAGGTTTAAAACCACCTCTAAAAATCCCATAAAAGCCAAATCGCGATAATGTTTCACCAAGATTCCTCCGGCAGACTCCATCAAATCGCCACCCCACACTCTAAAAATGGCGTCCGGATCGTGTTTTTGAATGGCTTTCATCAAGTTAGCACCGTGTAAATCACCGGATGCTTCCCCCGCTATAATATAGTATTTCATAAATTGTAATAACCAGTGGCTTATTTTTTTAAAGCATTTTCTGTCAAAATACCAAAAAATTCGGTCAGTGTCATTCCCGCTGCGCGAACTTGTTTGGGAATGATACTTTCTGTCGATAATCCGGGATTCGTATTAATTTCTAAAAAATAGGGTTTTCCGTCTTGAATTATAAAATCACTCCGAGTAATCCCTTTCATATTCAGTAATTTGTAAATGCGTTTTGCTTCGTTTTGTAAAATTGTCGTTAACGTTTCCGAGATTCTTGCCGGTGTAATTTCATCGGATTGTCCCAAATATTTCGCGCCATAATCAAAAAATTCATTTTCGGTGACAATTTCAGTCGGGGGCAGGGCAATAATTTCATCGCCGTTGTTGAAAACACCCACTTGAACTTCATCTCCTAGCAATGCAGTTTCTATGATAACTTGAGGATCTTCGGTAAATGCTTTTTCCAGTGCCTCTTCGATTTCTTCCATCGTATGAACTTTACTCACACCAAAACTGGAACCCGAACGATTGGGCTTGACAAAACAAGGAAGTCCTACTTTTTTGATGATTTCTGTTTTGTCTATTGCGTCTCCTTTATTGATGTAAAAAGAATTGGCACAGTTAATTTGAAAATTTTTTAATACGGACAAACAATCTCGTTTGTTGAAACTTAAGGCAGAAGCATAATAATCGCATCCTGTATGCGGAATTTTCAACAACTCCCAATATGCCTGCAAATAACCGTCTTCTCCGGGTGTACCGTGGATGGCATTAAATACAGCATCAGGAATTACTGTTCCGTTATGAGTTTCAAAAGAAAAATTGTGTCTGTTTACCGGAACCCTTTTGGTTTCATCAGGCATATAAAACCAACCTTCTTTAAGAATATGAATCGGATAGACATTGTATAAGTTTTTATCCAAAGCGTTACAGACAACGGTTCCGCTATTGATAGAAATTTGAAACTCACTGGAGTATCCGCCCATGACAACTGCAATGTTTTTTTTCATAAAAGTCAATTATGTTCTTTACAAAGGTAGGAGAAAATGAAAGTCAACGAAACAAATACGTTTTCTTGTGTCATAATTAATTAAAAAAAATTATGAGATGTATTCCCAGATTTCTCTTCTTTTCACTAAATTTTCAAAAGTGCGTCGAATCGGAATGTTTTTTTCGGATTCAAGTGCCGGGTCTTCGTTTAAAATTGCAAAGGCGTAATTTCGGGCTAATTTTAGGATTTCCGTATCTTTTACAATGTCGGCAATTCGCAAGTTCAACACCCCGCTTTGTTGCGTGCCCATCAAGTCGCCCGGACCGCGTAATTTTAAATCAACCTCAGCGATTTCAAAACCATCGGTAGTTCGAACCATGGTTTGCATGCGGATTTTTGCATCGTTGGAAAGCTTGTGTCCTGTCATTAAAATACAATAGCTTTGGTCTGCACCGCGGCCCACACGACCGCGCAATTGATGTAACTGGGAAAGCCCGAAACGTTCTGCACTTTCAATCACCATGACAGTGGCATTTGGCACATTTACTCCCACTTCAATTACGGTAGTGGCAACCATAATTTGTGTTTCGCCTTTTACAAAACGATTCATTTCGTATTCTTTATCGGCTGATTTCATTTTGCCGTGAACAATGGAAACTTGGCAATCCGGCAGTGGAAATTCTCGAACAATGCTGTGATAACCGTCTTCCAAGTCTTTATAATCCATTTTTTCACTTTCTTCAATCAACGGGTAAACCACATAAACCTGTCGTCCTTTTTTTATTTCTTCACGCATAAAATAAAAGAGCTGTAATCTGTGCGAATCGTACCGATGCATGGTTTGAATACTTTTTCTGCCCGGAGGAAGTTCGTCAATGACACTAATGTCCAAATCTCCATAAACGCTCATTGCCAAAGTTCTGGGAATGGGCGTTGCAGTCATTACTAAAATGTGTGGCGGAAATTTGTTTTTTAACCAGAGTTTGCTGCGTTGTTCCACTCCAAAGCGATGTTGCTCATCGACAATCGCCAGTCCCAAATTTTTAAATTGGACTTTGTCTTCCAAAATGGCGTGAGTACCCACTAAAATTTGTAAACTTCCATCTTCCAACGCTTCATGAATGATTTTTCGTTCGGAAGTTTTCGTAGACCCTGTTAACAATTTTATGGAAATCCCGATTTTTTCGGCCCATTCGGAAAGTCCGTGATAATGTTGTGTGGCTAAAATTTCAGTAGGAGCCATCAAACATGCCTGAAAATTGTTGCCAAGTGCAATAAGCATCGATAAAAATGCGACAATGGTTTTTCCGCTTCCCACATCTCCTTGTAACAAGCGATTCATTTGGGCATTGCTGCCTAAATCATTGCGTATTTCTTTGACGACCCGTTTTTGAGCTTCAGTCAATTCAAAAGGGAGGTGATGATTGTAGAAATCATGAAAATAATTTCCGATTTTTTCAAATTGATAGCCCTTGATTTTGCTTTTGTGTATTTTGTTTTTCCGTACTAGTTGAAGCTGAATGTAAAACAATTCTTCAAATTTCAGGCGGTATTGTGCGCGTACTAAATGCGCTTGACTTTGAGGAAAGTGGATGTTAAACAAAGCATCAGGTTTGGATGGTAATTTTAGATTTTGTAGCATTTCAGAAGATAAAGTTTCTGCAATTCGCCCTTGGATTGTTTCAAAAATGTGTTGAATACAAGTGCTGATAACACGATTGGTAACTCCGCCGGAATTGAGTTTTTCCGTCGAGCGATACATCGGTTGCATGGCTGAACGCAAACTCGATTTGTGTTTTTCTAAAAGTTCCATTTCCGGATGCGGCATAGAAAAAACGCCATTAAAAAAAGTTGTTTTGCCGAAAATCACGTATGGAGTGTTTATTTTTAAACTGTCGTGAATCCACTTTATGCCGCGAAACCAAACCAGTTCCATAGTTCCGGTGTCATCTGTAAATGTGGCGACCAATCGTTTTCCTCGTTGTTGTCCCACGACTTTCAAATGGGTAATTTTACCTATAATTTGAACTTCTACATTGGTGTTTTGCAATTGATTTATTTTAAGGTATTCCGTACGATCCAAATAACGATAAGGAAAAAAATGAAGCATGTCTCTTGCAGTAAAAATCCCCAATTCTTTTTTGATTAATGCCGCGCGGGAAGGAGTGATGCCTTTTAGATAATCAATCGGACTGTGTAAAAAATCGGAACGCATGAAAAATGTTTTTCTCAGAAACTCTAAAATTTTATAAGTTGACTTGATTCAATGAAGCTGATTCCTACAAGGAAACGCTAATTTAATCCTTCAAATATAAAAAAAGGTGCTTTCACGGTGAATTTTGATTTTTATCAATGAAATATCCTCAATTGTTGAGGATGAAAGTTATTTTTGAAACGGATTTAATGGTTAGTTTTTATGATGCGAATACTAATTTATACATTTTTTTTCTTCATTTCTTTTCAGTTATGTTCTCAACAAGCCGATGTTGTAGATTTTATTCAAGTTGATGCCGCAATACAACCTGATTTTAGTAATAAAACAATATCGGGTACAGCGACCTACACATTTAAAATTTTGAAAAATACAGATTCTGTATTTCTCAACGCGCATCAGATGAACATTACTCCGATTACAGATGAAATAGAAATGAAAGCAACGAAGGATAAAGTGTGGTTTTTAAATTCATTTAAGAAAGATGAAACTTACACGGTTTCATTTTCATTTTGGGCAAAACCAAAACAGACATTTTATTTTATGCACTCCGGAGATGAATTTTGGACGCAAGGACAGGGGAAATACACTTCCCATTGGCTGCCGAGTTTGGATGATACGAACGATAAAATCATCTTCAACATAACGGTCACTGCTCCGAAACATCTTACCGTGGTTGCTAACGGCGTGTTTCAGGAAAAAACTGAGGAATCAGATAATTTCATTTGGAAATTTTCGATGAAACATCCAATGAGCTCCTATTTAGTGGCAATTGCTGCTGCCGAATATGAAGTTTTAAGGCAAAATACAGCATCCGGAATTCCTTTAGAACTTTATTATAAAATGAATCATTCCGACAAAGCGAAAGCAACATATCGAAATACGATAAAAACTTTTGATTTTCTGGAAAATGAAATAGGATTGAGATATCCATGGGAAGTTTATAAACAAGTTCCGGTAAGAGATTTTTTTTATGCGGGAATGGAAAATACTACCATCACACTATTTTCAGAGTTTTATATGGCGGACAAAATAGGAATACATGATGTTGATTACACCAATGTAGAGGCTCATGAATTGGCGCATCAATGGTTCGGAAATCTTGTTACTGCAAAATCTGATGAACATCATTGGCTTCAAGAAGGTTTTGCTACTTATTATGCGTTATTGGCAGAAAAAAACATTTATGGTGCTGATTACTTTTATTATAGACTGATGGAATATGCTTCTTTGTTAATCGAGCAAGATGTTAAAGAAAAAGACGAGTCCTTATTAAACCCAAAAGCGAGTTCATTGACTTTTTATCAAAAAGGAGCTTGGGCGCTACATGTTTTAAAATCTAAAATAGGAGAAGAAAAATTCAAAAAAGCAGTTCATAATTTTTTGAATAAATATCAATTTGATGTGGCTACAACCGATGATTTTATGAATGAAATAAAAGCCGTTACAACTCTTGATTTAACTGATTTTGAACAAAAATGGTTTTACGAAAAAACCTTTCCGCAAGAAGATGTGTATTCGCTTTTGATGAAATCGGACTACATTCAGGAATATGGAAAATTAATAGGTTTTTTACAAAATAACAATGCTGATAATTTTTCTGATGATATACTTGAAACAATCAAATCAAAACGCTTTCAAATGGCAGAAACTGCAATTGCAAGTGTGGCAAATAAACCTGAAACTGTAGCAATTCCTGTTTATGAACAAGCGCTTACATCAAGTGAGGTGAGTGTGCGGCGTTCGGTTGCACTTACTATAAAAGAGATTCCGGAAGTTTTACACCAGTCATTCAATACACTTTTGTCGGATTCGTCTTATGTGACACGACAAGTGGTCATGGAAAAACTTTGGGAGCAATTCCCGTATCATCGACATGATATATTGGAGCAAATGAAAAATGAGGTTGGATTGCAGAACAAAAATATCCGACAATCCTGGCTTATGTTGGTGATGCGTACTCCCGACTATGAAACAGCACGAAAAGCCGATTTTATTGAAGAAGCACGAAATTATGCTTCTCCAAATTATAGTTTCGAAGTCAGAGAAATAGCTTTTGAGAACATACACGAGATGAATTTGTGGGATGCTCGGACATTTTCCTATTTGTTAGATGCCGTCAAACACCCATCTTGGCGATTTGCAAAAAAATCCAGAGAACTTTTCCATGAATTATGGAATTCACTTTCCGAATTTGAAAAAGCGCAAATGATTGATAAACTCAATGACAGAGAACGAGAGTTGTTAAGTGAATTGACAATTAAAAATTGATTTTAAAATAAATCAGAGACCTCTTTTTTAATGTAGGTTAGCGCCTTAACTGATGGTGTTACTTCTTCCATAAAGTTTTCCAGAATTTGGCGACGGTATTTGTCTACATCACCATTTTGGTTTTGCATTCCCGCTTTTCGAATTACATGAATGGTAGCATTTTTTGCCGCATTCACAAGATTCCAACATTCAGAACTTACATAAATTTGTTGAGTGAGATTGTGCTCAAATTCTTGCTCGATAGTATTTGTCAAGAGCGTTTCATAATCAGGTATGGAATCGGAATAAGGTTTTATGCGTATTAAAAGCCGATTGGGATCGATACGTTCTAAGAAAAGCGTCAACCTTTCGTAGGCTTGCAAACGCAATGGCAGCATATCTTTTTGAGATTCTTTGTGAATTAGAAAACGTCTTCGTCCTTCTTCGTTTGCTGTATGACCTTTAAAAAAATAGTAAGCTATAATTCCAACCACAATGGCGGGTAGAAGATAAGCGGCATAATTTATAACGGATAGTGCGTCGTTCATTGTGTTTTTTTTTGAAAAACAAACTTAAAAGAAATGAAGTATAGAAAAAATCGAATGTCAAGATTTATGACAATAATTTTCTTTTGAAATTAAAAACAATAAAAAAAACCGTCTCACACTAATATATGAAACGGCTTTTTAAATAATTTGTAGTCGGGATGACTGGATTCGAACCAGCGACCCCTTGCACCCCATGCAAGTACGCTACCAGGCTGCGCCACATCCCGATTCGAACGCCGGCAAAAATAGAGAAATTAATAGATAAGCCAAAAGAATTAAAAAGTTTATTCAAACCCCTGTCAATTAACCTTATCCTCCTTGAATACTCCGGATGTTTTAATAAGAAAATCCTGAAATGATTAGCATGGAACATTATTGCAATTAAATTTCATTATTATAGATCTTAAATTATATTTGTTCCTCGTCAATCAAAAATCTCTATGAGATATCTTTTTCTAATTTTAGGAATAACACTCATTTTCTGTAGCGCTTCCTGTATTCCGACTAAAAGACTAACCTATTTTCAGGAAAACACGGAAATGATGGACTCTCTCTTGATTTTAAATAAAAGACAGGAGCCCTATAGACTCCAAATCAATGATTTATTGAGTATCCGAATCAAAGTGCTGGATCAGGAAACAGTGGGAATCTTCAATCCTGTGAGCGATGTGAACCCCAATGC
>JAAYLC010000101.1 GCA_012522045.1 Bacteroidota bacterium | reverse complement strand
ATTATCCTAAAGTTAAAATACAAATTTGCTACAGTTGCTTAATTCAAGGGCTTATATTTAAAATATTTGCCTATTTTTAAATCCTAATTAAACCCATAAAGGGTTTTTAGACGAACTGACGTTGGCAACAAGCTGAAAAAAACCGAGAAAACCGAAAATGAACAACGAAAAATGGAATGAAATCTGCTTCTTATTATCCGACAATGTTCGGAATGATATAAGTGAGAGTGATTTTGAAAAACAAGTCATCCAAGCATTAAGAGTTTTGGACTGGAAAGAGTATTTAGGAGATATCGAAATTCGACCCTCATTCCAAGTTGGTTCAGTTAATAAAATCACGCCTGATTTTGTGATAAAATCGGCTGACAACAGAAAACTTTTTGTCATTGAGATAAAGCAACCGAATATTCCTCTTAATTCAAGATTTCAACAACAATTGTTCTCTTATATGAGACAATTAAAACTTGAGTACGGAATTTTAATCGGACAAGCAATTCAAATTTTTTACGATGGTAATTTAGCGAAACAAGATGACCCAATACTTTTAGAAACAATTAAGTTTACGAAAGACAACGAGAAAGGGTTAAAATTTACCAAACTTTTTTCCAAAGAAAATTTTAACCAAGATTCCTTAAGAGAATTTACACTCAACGGACTGAAAAAATTAAATCGCAGAGAAGAACATAAGGAACTTACAAAAAAACTTCTTGATGAAAGTTATCAAGAAAAACTGTCGGAATTAATCAAACAGGATTTCCTTGATGAATATGATGGAGAATTAATTGAATCTGTTTTAGAGAATTTAAGAGTTGAGATTAAAGCAAAAAATCCGTTACCAACTCAATCCGAATTACCAAAAAGAGAATTCTATAAAACAAGAATAGTTGAATATTCAAATGGTATTTTACCAATTGAATTAAATCCACCATCGGAGTCAGAATTTAAACGCAGACTGCTCAATACCAAGACTGCTTACATTACGACTTTTTACAAAAACGGAACATCTAAACAAAAAGTATGGAATGCTCACAGATTTAGAGAGACTTCTGGAGTATTAGGAAATTTAAGGTCAAGACCGGAATTCAGAAATGGAGAATGGCAAGAACTCGGAATTGAAAAAGTATATGTGTCAATTGAAAAATAAAGCCAGTTGCCAACAACGTGTAAGCGCAATAACGGCTGAATTTCCTCTCGGAAATTCAACTCGTTTTGCTAAATTAGGTGCGTCAGCGGAAAGTACTCGCGCACTTTCCCGTTACTGACGCTTACACAAAACCGTTATGGGCAATTTGAAGGAAAATTCCAATAAGAACAAAAATCATATGTAAATATTAAAAACCCAATTTAACAACTAATCACATAAATGAAATTAAAATTCATCTTTCTTCTTGCAATAATTTTTTCAGCTTCCATTCTTAACGCCCAAACCTATATTCGCCAAGGAAAAGGGGATTATAATACTGTTTTATACACTTGGGACGGAAAATATTTGCGACAGGGAAAAGGAAATTATAATGATGTACTTTACACTTGGGACGAAAAATATATACGGCAGGGAAAAGGAAACTATAATTTGGTTTTGTCCACTTGGGATGGAAAATATTTACGACAAGGAAAAGGAAACTACAACAATGTCCTTTATACTTGGGACGGAAAATATATCCGTCAAGGAAAAGGGGATTATAATACTGTTTTATACACTTGGGACGGAAAATATTTACGACAAGGAAAAGGAGATTACAACACTGTTTTATATACAATCATCGGTGATATTCCAATTGAAATATTAATTTTCACATTATAAGCATTAACTAAGTTGGGAACTAAGCCGAAAAGCCAACAATAATCTGAAGTAGGCATTAACTAAATATCAATTAAAATGAAAACAAGAATCTTTAACATTGGTAACCGTTGCGCAACACTCTTTTTTGATAAATAATCTTAAAACGAGACCTCGTTGAAATACTTCTAAGCGCAGGTTTTTTCAATTCCGGTGCATCCTATCTTTTCGTTTTGTTAAAATTTGTTAT
>JAAYLC010000022.1 GCA_012522045.1 Bacteroidota bacterium | reverse complement strand
TTACAAGCTACAGCTTCCAATTGAAGAAGTTGTTCCAGATAGGTTTCAAAAAGATTTTTTGAGTACGAGACTTCTTTATAATTTCGGTTGATTTTCTTATCGCGCATAATGGTTTCCGGGGAACTTCCAAAAAGTGCAGCCAATTCAAAATCCAGTGGTTTTTTTCCAGAATTATCTTCAAAAGAAAAACGGTTGTCACCGGTTACTTCCCCCACTTCATACATTGGTGCTCGTTCTCTTTCTGCAACGCGTTTTAAAATTTCTTTATCTTCTTCGGCAATAACTAGCCCCATACGTTCCTGACTTTCATTGCCCATAATTTCTTTTGCAGAAAGCGTAGGATCACCCACAGGCAATTTGTCTAAGTAAACTTTTCCTCCGGTTTCTTCTACCAGCTCGCTTAAGCAATTTAAATGCCCTCCGGCACCGTGATCGTGAATGGAAACAATTGGATTTTCGTCGCGTTCCATCATCGATCGTATTGCATTGGCAACCCGTTTTTGCATTTCGGGATTGCTTCGCTGAATTGCATTTAATTCAATGGCACTTTGAAATTCACCGGTATCGGCAGAAGAAACTGCAGCACCACCCATTCCGATTCGATAATTATCGCCGCCAAGAACAATAATTTTATCACCTTTCGCAGGTTTTTCTTTTAGAGCTTGCGTTGCTTTTCCGTATCCGATTCCGCCGGCAAGCATAATCACTTTATCAAATCCGAGTTTTCTTGCTTCTTCTTCATGTTCAAACGTTAAAATTGATCCGGCAATAAGAGGTTGTCCAAATTTGTTTCCGAAATCGGATGCCCCGTTGCTTGCTTTAATTAAGATTTCTAATGGCGTTTGATACAACCAATCTCTTTCTTGCATTGTTTTTTCCCAAGGTCTGTTTTCTTCTAAACGGGAATAGGATGTCATATAAACGGCAGTTCCCGCTAAAGGAAAAGAGCCTTTTCCGCCGGCAAGGCGATCGCGAATTTCTCCGCCACTTCCTGTAGCCGCTCCGTTGAAGGGTTCTACAGTAGTAGGGAAGTTATGGGTTTCGGCTTTAAGCGAGATGACACTGTCAAATTCTTTTAGTTCGTACCAATCGGGTTTGTCTGCGGATTTGGGAGCCCATTGTTTGATGCGGGGTCCTATGATAAAAGCTACATTATCTTTGTAAGCAGAAACAATTTCATTCGGATTTTCTGCAGCGGTTTTTTTAATCAATCGAAATAACGAAGACGGCATTTTCTCACCGTCAATTTCAAAAACTCCGTTAAAGATTTTATGTCGACAATGTTCACTGTTTACTTGACTAAATCCAAATACTTCACTGTCTGTAAGTTTTCTTCCTAAATTCTTTGAAAGTTTGTTTAAGTATTCAATTTCTTCATCGTTGAGTGCCAGACCTTGTTCGCGATTGTATTTTTCAATATCTTCAATTTCAAGAATGTCTTCAGGTTTGATATGAATTTCAAAAAGTTCTTGATTTAATTCGGCATAACGTTGCAACAACATTTTATCGAAAGCACCCTCAAGACTTTTTTCATTTTGAAATTCCTCGATTCTTAAAATTCCGTCAATATTCATGTTTTGCGTAATCTCGACGGCGTTGGTACTCCAAGGTGTAATCATCGAAGCGCGAGGTCCTATAAAACTGCTTTGGTTTTTTGCAGAAATTACCGATTTTGAAATAAGGGGTTTGTTACCGAATAACCAGGTTAATTTTTCTATAGTTTCTTCGGTTAAATTCTCTTGTGACTGTACCGCATATACAATGCTTTCCGTATTGCCAAAAAAATGAATCATTCAAGTTGAAATTAAAGATTTTATGAAGTTGCAAAAATACGTTAAACTATGAATTAATTAAACAATTCAATCAATCTTAAAAAAGCTGACCTATTCTGTGGGTGTAATTACTATTGAATTTTAATTTTTTTAGTAACCGATGCATCCGAATTGTATAATTTCAGCAGATAAACCCCGGAACTCAATGCAGAAACATCGATTTTCTTTTCGTTTAAATTATATGGTTGTGACATAATTAAACGTCCGGTAGTATCATAAATAGCATAAGTTTCAATAGGGAAGGAGGTATCTGAACCAACCCAAACAAACTCATTGGCAGGATTTGGATAAACCACTACTTGAGGTGCAAAATAATCATTGGTACTCATCATATTCCAACGATCTTCAGCCACGGGACCGCCCCAAATTAAAGTTGCCAAATACGGATTGTCAATAAACGGATTGCGATTACCATAAGCAACTTCCAAATAAGGATTTCTGGCATCTTCATAATCATTTACAGGATCTTCGGCATTCCATTGAAGATAAATCTGTAACATATCGGTTCCCGGTTGGAGTGTGCCCGAACCATTTAGTGAAGGCAGACACCGATTTCCGTAACGCGTGTACATATACATCATCATTCGCGCTACATCACCTTTCCATTCGTCACCTGGATAAAATAATCCGGAAGATAACACTTTTGCGTTTCCGGAAGCATCTCCAAACTTTCTGTTTCCTCGGGTGCTGTTCATCTTTGTATCGGATGCACGAATGTTGTGAGGATCGGCTACGATTCCACTGCTTCCGTTATTTGCAGAACCCATAGAAGGATTGGCATTGGATCGTGCAAAAACGTGTTCTCTATTGTACTGACAATTTCCGCCGCCAAAATTTGATTTGTTTCTGCTTCGATCAGTCATACAATTCCCGTCATTGTCGTTATACCCGTAGATTAATAAAACCTTGTTGCTATTGGTAGGATCTTCATCAATAATTTTTAACATGTCTTTCATGTCGCCGTAAGTATGTCCGCTGCCTGCATATTCAATTTTTTGCTGCAAAGCATAATACAAATCCTGACCGGTAAGCGTTAGATCTACATTGTTGTAATACGGTTGTTGCGCCCATATCATTACAGGCAGACACATTAAAATATACTTAATTAATTTCATAAGAGTATCCGTTTTCATAAATCATTATTTTTCAATTCGTTGAAGTTTTGCCATATAAAATCCGTCAAAACCACTTTCAGCAGGAGATATTTTATCTTCTTTTATCAGTTTAAAAGATGCTCCTTCTTTTCTGTTTAAAAATGCTTGTACTTGTTCTTCGTTTTCAGATGGAAAAATGGAACAGGTCGCATACACCAATATGCCTCCGGGTTTGGTCATTTTAGAATAGGAATCTAAAATCTCACGTTGCGTTTGTTTGATATTTTCTATAAAATCCGGATTCATTTTCCACTTGGTATCGGGATTTCTCTTCAGCACACCCAAACCGGAGCAGGGCGCATCAATTAGAACTTTATCGGCCGATTCTTTTAATTTTTTAATCACTTTGGTCGAATCTATCGTACGCGTTTCAATATTAAAAACATCATTTCTTCTTGCACGACGCTTGAGTTCTTTTAATTTACTTTCATAAATATCCAAAGCAATAATTTGACCTTTATTTTCCATTAGTGTAGCGATGTGTAAACTTTTCCCGCCTGCTCCCGCACATGCGTCAATAACGCGTTCTCCGGGCTGAGGATCTAAAAACACGGCCACTTTCTGAGAGGAAGCATCTTGCACTTCAAAAAGACCATCCTTAAAAACTTGCGTTACAAAAACATTGGTGCGTTCTTTGAGTCGCAATGCAAATGGATACCCTTCGATGCGTTCGGTTTCTATACCGATATCGTAAAGTTCATTTGCAACTTCATCAACAGTGGCTTTAAGCGTATTTACTCTTAATATGACTTCCGCCAGCTGATTGAGACTTTTAATGACCTTATCCCAGTTTTCACCAATTTCTTGTTGCCCCATTTCGTCCAACCAATCCGGAATGGATTCACGATAAATTCTTTTTTTGGACAACTCGTCAAACCTGCCTTTAATGCGGCGTGTCGGAGTTCCGTCAAATTGTTTCCAATCCGGAAGCTTATACCCTCTTAATGTAGCCCAAACAGCAAATATTCGGTGTAAATTTTCGCGGTTAAAGGGCTCTTTAACTTCTGCAATTTCGGAATAAAGTCGTTTCCAACGAACGATATCGTAAGTTGTTTCTGCAATAAAACTTCGATCGCGGGCGCCCCAACGTTTGTCTCTTTTTAGGGTAGCTTGAATGACTTTATCAGCGTGTTTCCCTTCATTAAATATTTCAATCAGGGCATCAATTACTGCAAAAACTAAGTTGCGATGGAATTTCATTGTATTCGAATTTCAGCCGGCAAAGGTATTGCTTTTGATACAGAAGAAGCCAAAAGAATTTGATTTTTAACTTTATGGATTTCCTGTTAATAAACGTAGAATTGTTACTTTTGTAAAAATCTGACTTATGTATTCCCACTTCCGCAATCTCCGATTGACCAGTCTCTTGTGTCTTATTTTATTCATTTCATGTACTAAGACGGAAACCACGAATTTTAAATCTGTAGAAGTAGTAAATATTTATGAAGACACTCTTAATGTCCACGCATTACATCCCATAGATTTAGAAAGAGTTTGGTTTGCCACCAATCGCGGAAAGATTGGTTTATTGGATGGTGAGATTCCAAAATTAGCCATCATAAAATATGAAGACAAATTGCTGCATTTCAGAGCTATTACAGCTACAGATGAAGCTGCTTTTGTTATGAGTATTGCGAGTCCGGGGATTATTTATAAAATTGGTTTTGATGGAAGTGAAGCAACAAATATTGAAAGTGTTTACGTAGAAGAAGGTGAGAAAGTTTTTTTTAATGGCATCAAATTTTGGAGCAATTCTGAAGGAATCGTCTTGGGAGATCCTATTGAAAACTGCATGAATATTCTTATCACAAGAGATGGTGGGAACACTTGGTCCAAAGTAGCTTGTGAAGTATTGCCGGAAGCAGAAAAAGGGGAAGTTGGTTTTGCTATCAGCAATTCCATTATTGCCACATACGGCGATCATGCTTGGATTGCAACTGGGGGCTCCACGGCAAGAGTATTTCACACTCCGGACAAAGGGAAAACCTGGAACAGTTACGACACACCAATCATCAGTGGTGAAGCCATGGCAGGAATTCATGCAATCACTTTTTGGGATGAAAACAACGGAATTGTAGTTGGAGGAAATTGGAGAGACAAAGAAAACAACGAAGCTACCGTTGCCATTACAACCGATGGCGGAAAAACTTGGACGCTGTCGAGTGGGGAAACTCCGGGGTATCAGTCTTCTGTTAAATACGTTCCCGGTAGTGAAGGAAAAAAAATTGTCAGTTTGGGCCCCTCGGGAATTTCATACAGCAACAACGGAGGGCATCACTGGGAAAGTCTTTCGGATGAAAATTTCTACGCACTAGAATTTGTAAACGATACATTGGCATTTGCTGCGGGAAAGAATCGTATTTCGAAATTAATATTTAAAAAATAATCACAATTTGTTGATTATTTTTGCGAGACAAATATTTTTGATACTAAGAAAAATATATGGGAAAACTATTAGAAATTAACAATGTTTCCAAGTTTTATGGAGCGTATAAAGCATTGAATGACATTTCAATCTCCATCGACAGAGGAAGCATTTACGGACTGTTAGGTCCGAATGGAGCTGGAAAAACAACATTAATACGCATTATTAACCAAATCACCATGCCGGATTCAGGTTCCGTTATTTTAGACGGTGAACCTTTGCGACCTGTTCATATTCGAGATATCGGATATCTTCCGGAAGAACGCGGTCTGTATAAAACAATGAAAGTCGGAGAGCAAGCACTGTATTTGGCACAACTTAAAGGCCTTTCCAAAAATGAAGCAAAACAACGGTTAAAATATTGGTTTGACCGTCTGGATATCGGCGATTGGTGGAATAAAAATATTCAGGAATTGTCGAAAGGAATGGCGCAAAAAATACAATTTGTCGTGACGGTGCTTCACAGTCCGAAATTGCTGATTTTCGATGAACCTTTTAGTGGTTTTGACCCGATTAACGCCAATCTTATTAAAGATGAAATTTTGCAATTACGCGAAGAAGGAGCGACAATAATTTTTTCCACGCACCGAATGGAATCTGTTGAAGAAATGTGTGATCACATCGCATTGATTCATAAATCCAATAAAATTTTGGACGGAAAATTAATTGACATTAAAAGAGCTCATAAAAGCAATACTTTTGAAATTGGTTTGGCTACCGAAAATAAAGATTTGACAAGCGCCAAATTATCAGAAAAATATACTTTGTCAAAAGCTTCTTTTAAAAGTATTTATGACGAATTGCAATTCCGAATCCAAATTCCGGAAAATATCACTCCGAATCAACTTATACAGGAATTGACTTCTATGGGGAGATTGACACATTTTGTAGAAGTAATCCCTTCTGCCAATGATATTTTTATTCAGAACATTCAAAACAATTAAAGAATGAATCACCTGTCACTCATAATCGTAAGAGAATTTCTTACCAAAGTACGCAATAAGTCTTTCATTGTAATGACTTTTTTAAGTCCGTTGATTTTTGTTGGAATTGTAGCACTTGTTGCCTATTTATCAAGTGTAAATAACAGCACAGTCCGCACTATTTATGTCCTTGATGAGAGCGATATTTTTATTGGAGAATTCAACAATTCGACAAATTTAAAATATCAACTTCTGTTTGATACTACGCTTGATAATGCAAAAGAAAAAACAGAGACCGATGAGGTTTACGGGTTATTGCACATTCCCAATACTACAAATCTTGACGAATTATCTAAAAGGATTACCTTTTATTCGCCTGACACGCCTTCATTAACAGCTATGAACAACATGACTGACATGTTGGAAAAAAAATTGAATGCGCTGAAGCTTCAAGAAGCGGGAATGGATCCGGAAATTATCGATAAATTACAATTAAAATTAGACATTAATCAACAAACCTATAAAGGACAAGAAACCTCCAAAATGGGTGCCGGACTCAAGTTGATTTTTGGTGGATTGGCAGGATATCTGCTCTTTATGTTTATCATTATTTACGGAAATATGATTATGCGCAGCGTAATTGAAGAAAAAACAAGTCGGGTAATTGAAGTGATTATTTCTTCCGTAAAACCTCGAATTTTACTTTTGGGAAAAATTTTAGGAACTACACTCGCCGGAATTTCTCAATTTATAGCTTGGGTTTTGTTGATTTTTATATTGATGACCGTAGCTTCCAGCTTATTTGGAATCGATACAACTTCGACCATGGCTTCCACACAACAAACCCTTGACACAAATAATACTGAAGGAATTCAAGATATGTATACCATAATCATGATGGAAATCATGAATTTGCCCATTTTGAATCTCATCATCATGTTTATCCTATTTTTTATTGGGGGCTACCTGTTGTATGCGTCCATGTATGCCATGATAGGCGCTGCCGTTGATAGTGAAACCGATACGCAACAATTTATGATGCCTATTGTCATGCCCTTGGTTTTGGGTATTTACGTAGGTTTTTTTACAGTGATTGACAATCCACACGGATCGGTTTCTCAGATTTTTTCATACATTCCATTCACTTCTCCCATCGTAATGTTGATGCGAATTCCTTTTGGTGTTCCATTATGGCAACAATTAATTTCTGTTGCTATTCTTTTTGCTACTTTTATACTCGTAGTCTGGGTTGCTGCCAAAATATACAGAGTGGGAATCCTGATGTACGGTAAAAAACCCAGTTATAAGGAACTTATAAAGTGGCTTAAATATTAATTTTTATTAAAAAAATACAATCTAAATGTCTAAAATCTTAATTATCGAGGATGAAGCTGCCATTCGACGTGTATTGACAAAGATTCTTTCTGAAGAAAATAAAACGTATGAAATAGTTGAAGCTGAAGATGGTCTTGAAGGAATTGAAAAAATAAAAAATGAAGATTTTGATTTGATTCTTTGTGATATAAAGATGCCAAAAATGGATGGTATCGAAGTTTTAGAAGCGACAAAAAAGATAAAACCTGAAATACCAATAATCATGATTTCAGGACATGGAGATTTAGACACAGCCGTTCAGGCTATGAAAATGGGCGCTTTTGATTATATTTCCAAACCCCCCGATTTAAATCGACTTTTAAATACCGTTCGCATTGGACTTGACAATAAAGAGTTGGTAGCAGAAAATACACGTTTAAAAAAGCAAGTATCCAAAAATTATGAAATGGTGGGCAATTCCAAATCCATGGAACAAATAAAATCCATGATTGAAAAAGTAGCTCCCACAGATGCCCGCGTTTTAATTACCGGTCCCAATGGCACAGGAAAAGAATTGGTTGCGCATTGGTTACACGAAAAAAGTCAACGAAGTTCCGGCCCTCTCATTGAAGTGAACTGTGCCGCCATTCCAAGTGAACTTATTGAAAGTGAACTATTCGGACACGTAAAAGGTGCATTTACCTCGGCAAACAAAGAACGAGAAGGAAAATTTGAAGCTGCTAACGGAGGTACTTTGTTTTTAGATGAAATCGGAGATATGAGTCTTTCGGCGCAAGCAAAGGTTCTTCGTGCATTGGAAGAGAACAAAGTGCAACGCGTAGGTGGCAATAAAGATCTAAAAGTGGATGTTCGGGTAATTGCTGCGACCAATAAAGATTTAAAATCTGAAATAAAGGAAGGTCGTTTTCGTGAAGATTTATACCATCGTCTCGCCGTAATTTTAATTCAAGTGCCTCCATTGAAAGACAGAAAAGAAGACATTCCGATTTTAATTGAACACTTTTCTCAAAAAATAGCCGAGGAGCAGGGAATTGCTGCCAAAAAATTCTCAAACAAAGCTGTACAATTACTTCAAGATCAGGAATGGACCGGAAACATACGCGAACTTAGAAACGTGGTTGAAAGACTTATAATTCTCGGACAAAAAGAAATCAGTGAAGAAGACGTTCGTACTTATGCAATACGATAATTTCTATTCGGTATAAAATATTTTCTATGCAAAAATCTGCTTTGTTCTCTTTCGTTAGTTTACTATTTGTTTTTATAAACGTACAAAGTCAAAATTTTGAATCTGATTCATTGATGCTAAAAGAAATCTATAAAACAGCATTAACAGATGGAAAAAGTCATGAATGGCTGGACTACATCGCAAATAATATCGGCGGGCGACTTTCCGGATCCATTCAAGAAGAACAAATGATTGCCTACACGGAATCTCAATTAAATGAGCTCGGGTTAGACAAAGTTTGGAAACAACCGGTCATGGTGCCAAAATGGACGCGTGGTTTTAAAGAATATGCTTATATTGAATCGGCGAACGGTGTAAATAATGTAGTTGATATCCTGGCGTTGGGAGGCTCCGTAGCCACTCCGAATCTCGGGATAAAAGCAGAAGTCATTGAAGTAAAAAGTCTGGAAGAGATAGCAAAGCTCGGAGAATCTAAAATTTCAGGAAAAATAGTATTTATCAACCGTCCGATGAATCCGGAGCACATTCATACATTTTCAGCTTATGGCGAAGTCTCGCGACTGCGTTTTTACGGTGCCGCGGAAGCTGCAAAATACGGAGCCGTAGGTATGATTATCCGTTCATTGGGACTTCGTCTTGACGATTATCCGCATACGGGAGGAATGAGTTACGGAGATTTACCCGAAGAAAAGAAAATTCCCGCTGCCGCAATCAGTACAAATGGAGCAGAATATTTAAGCAGCATGCTTCGATTGAATCCCAGTTTGAAATTCTATTTTAAAATTAATTCCAAAAATTGGCCGGATGTCCAAAGCTATAATGTTATCGGTGAACTAAAAGGCTCTGAATATCCGGAGAAATACATGCTGGTCGGAGCTCATTTAGACAGTTGGGATGTTGGTGACGGAGCACATGATGATGGGGCAGGAGTGGCACAAAGCATGGAGGTATTGCGAATATTTAAAAAAATCGGATATCAACCCAAGCATACCATTCGCATTGTCTTATTTGCCAATGAAGAAAACGGACTGCGTGGTGGAAGAAAATATGCAGAAGAAGCCAAGCGAAAAAACGAACGGCATCTTTTTGCTCTTGAAAGTGATGCCGGCGGATTTTCTCCACGTGGTTTCTCCATAGATACCGATCAGGCCAATCTGGAGCAAATCAACAGTTGGAAAAAACTTTTTGAACCTTACTTCATTCACGTTTTCAGACCGGGTTATAGTGCACCCGATTTGACCCCTTTAAAAGGATATTGTGATGTGTTGGTGGGATTGCTACCCGACAGTCAACGTTATTTTGATGTTCATCACGCTGTAACCGATACTTTTGATAAAATTAACAAACGCGAATTGGAACTCGGTGCTGCTGCTATGGCAAGTTTACTTTACCTTTTTGATACTTACGGAACGCAGTAATTTTATTTTTTCTTTTTATTTAAATAATCGCGAATAACCGACTTTCTGCCAATGGTTTTCGTGATGATATCCTTATCTAAATCCCATCCGCGAGCAGGTGAGTATTGACGTGCATACCAAATGATTTGAAGGTGAATTTTATTCCATAAATCTTTCGGAAAAAGTCTTTTGGCATCACGCTCGGTCTGAACCACATTTTTTCCGTTGGATAATCCCCAGCGATACATCGTGCGGTGAATATGCGTATCCACAGGAAATGCAGGAATGTTAAAAGCCTGACTTACTACAACACTGGCTGTTTTATGACCAACAGCAGGCAATTCTTTGAGCAATTCAATATCCTGAGGAACTTGACCGTCGTATTTATCTATTAATATCTGTGACAATCCGTGAATTCCCTTTGCCTTCATGGGAGACAAACCCACCGGACGGATGATATCCTGAATTTCTTCGACAGAAAGTTTCACCATATCATATGGATTATCGGCAATTTCAAAAAGTAATGGCGTTATTTGATTGACACGAACATCCGTGCTTTGTGCAGATAACAACACGGCTATCAATAAAGTATATGGATCTTTATGGTCTAACGGAATCGGAACTTCGGGGTAAAGTTCGTCCAATGTTGTAATGATGAACTGAATCTTTTCTTTTTTGGTCATTTTAAGGTACTTTTATGCAAAAATAAACATTATGACACCATTAAAGAAAGGCGACATTGTTCCCGAATTTTCAGCGAAAGATCAAGACGGAAATCTTATTTCTTCTTCTCAGTTTAAAGGAAAATAGTGGATTGTATTCTTTTATCCGAAAGCAAGCACTCCGGGTTGTACTGCCGAAGCCTGTAATTTGAGAGACAATTATAAAACGCTTCAAGACATAGGTTTTGAAATAATAGGCGTAAGTGCGGATAGCATCAAAAGACAAAAGAATTTTCACGAAAAATACAAATTCCCCTATCCGTTACTGGCAGATGAAGATAAAGAAGTTATCAATGCTTTTGGTGTTTGGGGGCCTAAAAAATTTATGGGAAGATCCTATGAAGGAATTCACCGCATGACCTTTATTATCGACGAAAACGGAAAGGTTGACGAAGTGATTGACAAGGTGAAAACCAAAGATCACGCGGCGCAAATTCTGGAATTGGTCGGTGAATAAATTATAATTTCATGAAACTTCAAGTCATAGCGCCATAAATAAAGAAATCTGTTATTTTTGCCGTTGGTCTGAAAAAAAACGGACAGACAAAATTTATCGCCGAAATTGAAAATAACTTTTCTTGGTACCGGAACATCTCAAGGCATTCCCATTATCGGGAGTGATCATCCTGTATGTTTAAGTGATGATTCTCGAGATAAAAGACTTCGTACATCTGCTTTGATAAGATGGGACGATTTTGCAATTGTTATTGATTGTGGTCCGGATTTCAGACAACAAATGCTCCGTGAAAATGTAAAAAAGTTGGATGCAATTTTATTTACACACGAGCACGCCGATCACACTGCCGGTTTGGATGAAATCAGACCTTATAATTATCGGCAAGGTGCCATGCCTTTTTATGCGCATGAACGTGTATTTATATCTTTAAAAGAACGTTTTGATTATATCTTTACAACAAAAAATCGGTATCCGGGTGCGCCGAGCGTGGAAGAAAAATTAATTAATAAAGACAACCCTTTTTATCTGGGAGGCAAAAAAATAATTCCCATTGAAGCTATGCACGACAAACTTCCCGTTTTGGGATTTCGCATAGATGATTTTACATATTTGACGGATATCAAAACGATTAGCAAGGAAGAATTGAAAAAAATTTATGGAACCAAAGTACTTGTGTTGAATGCCTTGCGAAAAGAAGCTCACTATTCACATCTAACATTAAATGAAGCCATCGAATTGGCACAACATATCAATCCTAAAAAAACCTATTTTACGCACATAAGTCACCATCTTGGATTTCATGCAGAAGTAGAGAACGAATTGCCACCAAACATCCATCTTGCATACGACACCTTAACTATTACGATTTAAATCTTATGAAAAGACAAA
Source organism: Bacteroidota bacterium (assembly GCA_012522045.1). Taxonomy (GTDB): domain Bacteria; phylum Bacteroidota; class Bacteroidia; order Flavobacteriales; family Flavobacteriaceae; genus JAAYLC01. Next base: position 8,503 of record JAAYLC010000022.1, on the reverse strand, counting down.
TTTTTTTATATCTGTTTCTATTTACAATTCTATTGCTCATTTTTCAATATATGAATCAAAAGAGCATATTCGAAACACAAGATAAACAAATAGAAAATTTACGAGCAAAAAACGAAGCAAAAAGCACGCTATTGGATTCGCTTCAAAATCAAGTTGCAGAATTGAATTACTTCACTTTGAGCGGAAATGAAAATGCCATGACTTATATAGAAAATCTGGGATATGAAGTTCAACAAGTTGAAAATCACATTCGCGAACAGATTTACGAGAAAAATTTTGAGCATAAAAACAATCCCTTAATTCCTTATGAAGGAATGGAAGCCGGAATGAAAATCAATAAAATTAAATTCCTAAACCATCGTTGGATTCTCGCAGATTTCACGGATGGAAATCATTGGGGAGAACTCCTTATTGAATTTACTTTCGATGAAAACGGCAATATCAATTTTCAAAACCTCGGTTCGTTAATTTATCCCAAATAATTACGGATGATTCTGCAACCAGTTTTTTAATTCCATAAAATTTTCGGGAGCTACACCGTGTCCCACAGGAAATTCAGAATAAGTACAATCAATATTTAATTGCTCCAAAAACGGTTTCGATTGCCTTGCCCAATCAATGGGAATCACCTGATCTTGAGTTCCGTGTGAGGTGTAAATATGTAAATTGCTGTGATTTTTTTCTGTATAGTCAGACACTAAAATGTCTTTATTGATATATCCGCTAAGACCAATTACATTTTTTACCTTCTCCGGATAACTTAAAGCAACCGCAAAACTTAAAATGGTTCCTTGACTAAATCCAATAAGTGTAATTCGCTGTGAATCAACTTTATACATGCTTACAATTTCATCTATACAGCGAGCCACAAGATCTCGGGAAGCAATGGCTTGTTCGTCATCGCTAAATTTTCCCTGCGGATGATCGTAATAAATGTTGTACCACGCATTTCCATAAGGTTCTAACCGAATCGGGGCTTTTAGTGAAATAATGGCATATTCGTTGGGCAACTCGGATGAGAAAGAAAACAAATCGTTTTCGTCACTTCCAAAACCGTGAAGCATAATAATTGCCGGTGGGTTAGGGGAGTTGATAATTGGTGCTCTGTAATTGTGTTCTAAAATTAATGTCTGTTTTTCCATACGGACAAAAATAAGTTATTGTACCGGTGATATTCGTTAAAATATTGATAAGCAGAAAGAAAAAGAACCGGAAATTAATTCAAAAAAGTAAACCATTTTTGAAGTTTATTTCCTAAAAAAGGAATTCCTTGTTTTTTATTGAATAGAGCCATAAAGAATGAGTAAATCCACAACAAAAAAGTAATAAGCCACAAGATGTCTCCAATAACGGGAGATTCTGTCGACATAAAAACCAAGGCTGCAAAAAATAAAATAAAAAGCCCGAACATGTTTTTAATATGCCAAGTAGCAAAATCTGATTTTACGTCGCGATTGATAGAAAATGCGATTAAAAAACCCACAATCGGTATGTAAGCCAACATTGCGGTTTGTCGACCACTGAAAGACTTCATCACGAAATAATTAGTTGGTTGTTTGAAAAAATTCCGTAAACTTTTCCGCGTAAATTTTGATTCAACAAAGCTGCATTTTTAGAGGAAGAAATGATATCCGAATCCTTAAATTTCCATGATACCTCCGGATTAAAAAGTGTTAAATTCGCCGGATTGTTTTTCGCAATCGACTTGCCTTCAATTCCAAAAATTTTTTTCAAATTCGTCAATACTTTGATTGTTAAACTGATATCCAACACTTGATTTAATGCTCCAAAACAAGCTTCCAAACCGATGCTTCCATAAGAGGCCAGATCAAATTCCATTTTTTTGTGTTCGATATCCATTGGATTGTGATCGGAAGTTACTCCGTCTATAGTTCCATCAATCAGACCTTCTAAAAGTGCTTGAATGTCTTCAGCTTCACGAAGTGGCGGTAATAACTTATAATTGGTGTCAAACGTATTTAAGATTTCATCTGTCAGCATCAGATTAAAAACAGCGACACTGCAACTTACGTTTAATCCTTTTGCTTTTGCATTGCGAATGAGTTCTACGGAATTTTTAGTCGATATTGTCGGAATATGCAGTTTTCCACCGGTATATTCCAGTATTTTAATATCCCTTGCAATTTGCAATTCTTCAGCAAAAGAAGGAATTCCTTTCAATCCCAATGAAGTACTGTGAATGCCTTCATGAACAAAACCTTTGTTAGCAACACTCATTTCTAGAGGAAAGGATTGAACAAGTCCCTGAAAAGCCTGAGTATATTGCAAAGCGAGTTTTAAGAGATTGGCATTGGTTATCGGTTTTTTATAATCGTAAAATGAAATGGCACCGCCTTGTTTCATATCGTATAATTCTGCCAAATCTTTCCCTTTACTCTCCATTGTCAAAGCGCCGACGGGAAACAAAGAAACTGCGTGATTTTTTGCCTTGGTTTGAATGTATTGCAAAATTCCTCGATTGTCTGCTAATGGAAACGTATTCGCATTCATGGCAACTGCCGTAAATCCGCCGGAAGCCGCTACTTTCAATCCGTTTTCAATAGTTTCTCGCTCTTCGTATCCGGGTTCGCCAAAAGAAACGCTGCTGTCAAACCAACCTTGAGAAATATGCAGATTTTCTTTATGCACTTCTTCAAAAGCATCTGTCGGTTCAATCGTAGGTGCAATTTCCTTTATGATTCCGTCTTGAATCAAAACATCTTTTTTTGTTTGATGATGTTTTGAGGTTTTATCAATAATGACAGCATTTTTTAGTAGAATTTTCATAAGTCAGGAGGGTATTTATCTGCTATTTAAGGAATTTTAAAATGAGCATCTCACTAATTAAAAATAGGACTGCAAAAATAACAAACCATTTCCACAATCCATTCGTTGTGTCATCGTGATAGATGGCTGACAATAATTTCGGAATGTCATCATAAACTTCTGCGCCTTCCCAATGATTCGGATTTGCATAGTTTATGACATTTTCACTTCGTGCGTAATTATAACTTAGTGATTTTAATACATTTCCGTTTCTAACTACTTCATAAATGCCCGCCTTTTCAGGCAAATCATTAGTTGTTAAAACAACATGGGTGCTTTTTGTCTGTTGCAGCGGAATAAACTCTTCTTGATTCTTTCGGATTTTTAAAATCTCATTTTCCGACAGCGTCTCCGGAATCATTATTTCATTCGTTTCGCCTATAGTATAATACAATGCGGACAATGGCAAGCTTTGAAGTCCCATATTATACATGGTCGGAACAATTAAAGGAGAATTGATAAAATTACTGTTGTCGATTGAAAGCGAAGCAGTAAATAAATAAACTCCGTCACGTTCCACTAAAAAAGGGGTAGCATCTTCAAATTGCAATACCGGAGTTGCAGTTGATGCAAGTTGAAAATACGTTTCAACTGAAGGATACTGAAAGTTAGTGACCTCTTGTTCAAAAACATTGTCAAAAAGTGGATGAGAAAAAACAATATTCGTAATTCGCTTTTCTTGCTGAACCAAACTACTTAAAGTTCCTAGTTTCAAAGTATTCAACAATTGATTGTATGCATCCATGTCCGCCTGTCGATGAGGTATGACGACTATATTTCCACCATTTTCTTTAAACGCTTTTAATGCCGCAGTTAATGCATCCGGAATGGTTTTTAAATCATTTAGTACAATGAAATGCTGCTGTGGAATTTGAGCGTAATTTAATGATTTGATTGCAGAGGCTGTATAATCAAAATCTGTATCGTCAAACAGACGTTTGGTGTAAGATACCGGATTTTCATAAATGTCTAACACATTGATTTTAGGAGATTTATTAACACTTATATAAAGTAAATTATCATATAAAATTTCAGCATCTGTCACTTCAATATAGCCTTCCAATCCATTGGTAACATCCAATTCAAAAACGGATGTAACTTGATTGGAATCAGAAAACTCAAGGGTAGATTTTGCAACCAATTGGTCTTTGTTGTAAATAGAAACCGGAACTTGATTTGGAGTTTCACCTTGTCTTGATAACGTTAGTTCAAGATTTATTTTATCCCCGGTTTTAGCGATGACATGGGCGGTGTCTACTGCGATATTGGACGGATTTTGAGGACGTACTTGAATGGCTTTTAAAGCGATATTATCGGGAATTTCAGGGAATTCATCCATTCCGGAAAAATCGGAAATGAAAATCAGGTTTTTAGTGGTATTTGCCCGATTGGAAAACATTTTGTCAGCTTTCAGCAAAACTTCGTTGGCACTCAGTGATTGCGAACTGTAAGTGAGGTTTGCTATTTCATTTTTAAAATCGTGAGCTGTGACATTTAAATGTTCTGAATCATTTGAAAACCAATGGAAAGTGGTTTCATTTTTTACAGATTCATACAAATCTTTGACAACTTGTTCTAATAAGGTGGAATTGCCTATTTTTCCTTGCATACTGAATGAATTATCAACATATATCAAGGTTTCATCAGCTTCTGAAACTGTTGTTTCCGAGGGAAAATAGGGCTGACTGAACGCTAGGATAATACACGCAAAAGCGAGCAATCGCATCAACAATGTCAACCATTTTTTTAGTTGTGAACTTTTTCGTGTTTGAAGAACTATTTTTTTAAGAAAAGCAACGTTTGTAAATTCGGTTTTCTGAAATCTACGTAAACGAAAAAGATGGATGATAATCGGAATCAGCAGCAGAAAAAGTGCGAAAAGTATCTCGGGATATTTGAACTGCATTTCTTTAAATAAGATTCAAAGATAGAAATAGCGCGCAATTATACCAATTTCTATTTAAAACTTTCAATGTTGCTATTTTGCTATGGTAAATTCAAAGGTGGTGCCTTCACCTAAAACAGAAGATACGTGAATGTCTCCGTCTAATTTTTTAACGAGTTTTTTTACCGTTGAAAGCCCGATTCCATTTCCTTTTCGTCCAAATCGATCGTGATTGCTCGTGGTAGCAAATAATTCAAAAATACGTTTCATATCGTTCTGATGAATGCCGGGACCGTTGTCTGCAATTTTAAATTGATAAAATTCGCCTAAATCTTCACATTCCACATTGATTTGGGTATATTCTTTATCGTTGTACTTAAGACTGTTTGTCAAGAGGTTGATTAAAATCTGTTGCAATGCAATTCTGTTTGCATTCATCTCAATATTATTGGGAACATTGATATCGCAATTGCTATTGATATTCAGCAAATCGATAACATCTTCAAATAAATCTTGTGTATCAAAAACTTCTTTTCTTGCAGACGCTGTTTTGTCACTTTCGTAATGCTCCAAAATTCCTGAAATATAATCACTTAAAGTGAGGGCAGATTGTTTTAGATAATCTAAATATTGTTTCCCTTGATCGTCCAAAACATCTCCGTATTTACTTTTGAGAATGTCCGATGTTAAAATCATATTGGCAAGTGGCATCTTCATATCATGCGAAACAACGCCGGCAAAATTTTTTAATTCTTCATTTCGCTCTTGTAATTCTTCTTGGACATCTAACATCTTACGGTTGAATTTTCTAACTTTAAACAATCTTGAAATCTGATATGCAAGCGAGTACAGACCGTTATTTTGCCTTTTGGAAAGCGTTCTGCTTTTTTTATCGAACACACACAAAGTCCCCAATATTTTACCTTCAGGATTGAAGATTTTGATTCCTGCATAAAAAACTATTTTATTCTTTTTTACAAAAGAGTTTGTTTCAAATGCCGGAAAGTGAGAAACGTCATTGATAATGAAAATATCCTTATCACTTTGAATGGTTGCATTACAAAACTCAAAAACATCGGTGGAGACAATTAAATTATCCATTCCGTGCTGCGATTTTAAGAAAATATTTTTGGTGTCCGTGACCGTAATCATGGCCATGGGCGATTTACAGATGTTTGTAGCAAGATAAGTAAGTTGATCAAAATCTTTTTCGGGAAGGATATCTAAAAAATAAGCAGACTTCACATCTACTACGCGCGTCTGATTATCAAGTGAGAGCGATAATAAGCCTGTATTTAATAGTGACATAGAAAAAATTGAGGTTTGTTATAGGTAAAGATAATAGATTTTTTAGAATTTAGTTAACACTAATAGTATTATCTCTAACACGATTAAACGCTAAATTTTTCGAAGACTCCTAATCCAAACAACGCAAAATCGTATTTAACCGGATCTTCTGCATCTAATTTTCTCAGTTGAAAATCCAATTCCTTTACGGCTCGTGCATCATTTTGTTTTCTGTTTAACAGCCCGAGATTTCGTGCTACGTTTCCACTGTGAACATCTAACGGACACGAAAGTAGGGAAGGAGTTATGGATTTCCAGATACCGAAATCTACGCCAGCATTATCGTTCCGAACCATCCAACGCAAAAACATATTGATTCGTTTAGCAGCAGAATTCTTTAGAGGGTCACTCACATGCTTTTCAGTTCTCGCAGGATGTGGCAACTCAAAAAAAATCCTTTTAAAAACACTGATGGCTTCCTGTAAGTTATCATGTGATTTGTTTTTTGTGAAAATGATTTCAAGCCCTCCGTGATTTTGATAGATATTTTTCAATGCTTGAAAAAAATAAATCAAATCCACAGAATTAAATGTTCTGTGAACAAAAGAATAGACTTGATCTGAAACTTTATTTTTTTCAAAATTCATCACGTATTCATAGGGAGAATGATTCATGATTTCCATCAAACGGTGTCCGTTGTTGATGATGCTTTTTCGATTTCCCCAAGCAATGGTTGCAATTAAAAAAGCAGCAATTTCAATATCTTCTTTTTCGGTAAAAAGATGTGGAATTTGAATCGGATCGGATTCTATAAAATCCGGACGGTTGTATTGAATTACTTTTTCGTCTAAAAAATCTTTGAGTTCAGCGGGATTCATTTGTTACTTTCTCGAATAATTACTCCATCCTGCATGGTGAGTTTTCTGTCTGCCATATTGGCAAGTTCTTTATTGTGAGTGACAATCACAAATGTTTGTCCGAATTCGTCCCGGAGTTTGAAAAATAAATTGTGTAGATTTTCTGCACTTTCCGTGTCCAGATTTCCACTTGGTTCATCCGCTAAAATAATGGCAGGATTATTTATCAATGCTCTGGCGACTGCCACGCGTTGTTGTTCTCCTCCCGACATTTCGTTGGGTTTGTGATCATACCGATGAGAAAGCCCTAAAAAAGACAGTAATTCTTTTGCACGATTTATCGCTTCTGTTTTGGAAGTTCTTTTGATAAATGCAGGAATACACACATTTTCTACAGCGGTAAATTCGGGAAGCAACTGATGAAACTGAAAAATAAAACCCAAATTTTCATTTCGAAATCGGGCCAATTTATTTCCAGAGAGGTTTCCTACGTTTATTTTATTGATAAGTAAGATCGTATCTTTGTTTTTTGCATAGGAATCGAGCGTTCCCAAAATATGAAGCAACGTCGTTTTTCCTGCTCCGGATGCACCTACAATCGTAACTATTTCTTTGGGTTTGATGTGTAAGTTAACGCCTTTTAGCACGTGAAGATCGTCAAAATATTTATGAATGTTAGTCGCTTCAATCATAAGTTAATTTTGCTGTGAAATTACAATTTAATCACTTAACCGCAATAACATATAATGAATTAAAACGTTTATTGAAATCAGACAGCATGACGAGTATGTTTTTTAACTTAACAATGGTTTGATTTTTGATAAATAAACAACGATGAAAAATACACATTCAGATAAATATAAGCTTCTTAAGAAAGGGATTGTTTACGATTTAATCGGTATGGCTACTATGGGAATTCCGTTGGTAGGTCCTTTTCTCGATTTCATTTGGGCTCCGTATGCAGCGCGAAAAATGAAACAAATGTATCCGGGAAAGCAAGGTAAAATTGCAGCCATCATCGTGTTTATAGAAGAAATTATGCCATACACCGATATCATTCCCACGTTTACGCTCATGTGGCTTTACACATTTGTTTGGAAAGGTGAATCGGTTCCAAGTGCAATTCGGAGTCGATAAATTTTATTCCAAAAATCGCTTTTTAATCTCCGGAGAAGGAATCATACATGCATCACGTTTTCCAAACCATTTGTACCGATTTTTAGAAATCTGGCGGTAAAAAAAATCCCTTATTCCTTTAGGGATGATAATGAAACCATATAAAAAAGGGTACAGGCCGTTTAAATTTCTGAGAATGTTTAAAACAGCAGATGACTCAGTCCAAACTTTGTTTTTGTTCTTGTGAATTAAAATAACCGATTCCATGGTTTTGTTAGAAAGATGATAGGATTTTAAAAGTTTCTCGGCAACAGGCGATTGCAGTGAAGCAAACTGAAAACGTGCTTTCTTGTCTCTTTTTATTACAAACTGTACAAATCCATTACATAAATTGCAAACGCCGTCAAATAAAATGATGTGTGAATCTAATGAGGTGCTCATTTTAGTCAGATGAATGTGTAGAAAGTTGTAAATGTAGTCTATTCATACGATTTTTGTATAATTTACCACTATTAAGAACTTAAAAAAATAT
>JAAYLC010000025.1 GCA_012522045.1 Bacteroidota bacterium | reverse complement strand
TTCTAACACGCATCAACTTTTGTGGTGTAATGACAGTTTTGTGCTCCGAAATCCGCCACTGCGCCAATCTGCGGCACGTTATGGTAAACTTTAAAAAGACAGTGCAGGTTTAAATATCAATAAATTTTCAACTAAACAGACAAACAAATGAAGACAAAAAATCTTGTAGTAATAATTATTCTGAGCATTGTAGTTCTATAGATTATTTCAATTGGGACTTTTAGCTTCCATAAAACTGAGGTGTCAACCAGTATTTCGAGTACATGGAATAACTCAAAATCTATCGGCAGGTATAATGACTCAAATAATGAGATTTCTTTTCCGACGGTTCCGATAATTGTTGTTTACAAAACAAAAAAAGTTGGAGATACAAATTCACAGAACCCTTTGAAAATTGACATTTCAGACAAAGACTTTGGATCACTTTGGTTTCCATTAGTAAAGAAATCAGATTATAATTTCGCTGTAACCTGCAATAACGTACATGAGATAAAAACAGACTCTGTAATTGGACAGTTTATTATTAATGGAGAAATTAATGTTTCAGGACATTATAAACTTATTGGAACATATTCGACAGAAACCGCTACCAATTTAGTAGTTGACAAAGTATTAAATGACATTTACAATGAGATTAAAAAGAATTTGAAATAAAAGCTTACCATAACCCAAACTATATGTCAATTGCCGTTTCCGTGCTGACAACAAGCTGTGTAGCCCGCAACAGCGGCGGTGCGGCTCGACAGGAAAACCGCCCGCAGTCGGCAACTGCATATAGTTCCGTCCGTTGTAGCACATTTAAACGAACCAAATGGAGCAAAGAGATTTATTGAAAGATCAGATCGAACAGTTAGGAAAAGTTTTGGCTAACATTCTGTCTGACTTACTTGGACTGAAATCAAAAGGTCAGACTTCTCAAGGAATTGAGGCTACTAATCAACGTCTGCAAGGTGAACTTGACATTGACATTGAAAAAATAACCACTTTAACAAAAAAGGAACTCAAAGACTACTTAAAAAACCGACACTTGAGAGCTGAACATTTAGAAATTTTATCTGAATGCTTGAAGGAAATAGGAAAAGGAAAAATTGAGGAAAATAAAAAGGATGCAAAAATGAAGTTGGAAAAAGCCATTGAACTGTTAGATATTGCAGACGAAATTTCTAAAACAATGTCGTTTGATCGAATTAATAAGAAAAAAGAAATAGAAAACGTGCTACAACAGCGTATATAACTTATGGCGGGGAAAGTGATAAATGTCAAGTTTTTTGCTTTTAAGTAAGTCTGTCGCAAGCCGACAAGAAAGTGCTTCGAAAACCGCCACAAGTCATATACGCGAAACGTTATGTGGCATATTAAAAGATGACGATACAACAAAAATGTAACGAATTAAATAGAAGCATTCATGACAGACTGTTTCTAAACAATTACCTTTCGACAACTATTGGTGACTATGAGAGAGTTTTTACTTCAATAGACCTAATTGAAGACTGTGAAAATGCAATTGAAGAATTTGAAAATATAGCAGAAGCAAACTTGCAAAATAGGTCAACCCTTTATATTTATGGAGTTTTGCAATCAATGTATTGCCAACAGGACGGTCTTTTTCATTTATACAGGACAATAACAAAGAAAACATTAAAGAACGTTTACGGATTGTTTGAACTTTATAATTTCAATAAATCTATTAGAGAAGTTAGAGATGATATTGCTGGTCATCCTGCTGACAGAAAAAATGGAAAAGAGTTTTACTTTATCGGGAAAGGACCAAATACAAAATATAGTTTTTCATATGCAGGTTATACTCCTCACTTCAGGAAAGTAGATGTTGACTTGAGACTGTTCATAGAAGAACAAAGAAAATTTACGACAACCGTTCTAAATGATGTTGGCAAAGCAATTTCAGAGCAAATTCAAACACATAAAGACAAATTCAAATCAATGAAATTAACAGACATAGTTGACAATTTTAACTATCCCACACAATTGATTTACCGTGGAATTTTCAATAATCATCCATTAGCGGAAATTGGACTAAAAGAAATCAGAGAAAAGTTAGACACTTTAAAAAGCGAATTAGGAAAAAGATATAACAATAAAATCCCAGACAGCATTTCAGATATTTTCAGGTTACAAAACCATATTTTATTAAGAATTGACTGTTGGATAGCAAACAAAGAATTAGAAAGAAATACTGACGCTGAAATATTTATGGACAGCTTTGACCATCAAATGGATGAACTGTTGGAAATTCTAAACGAAATAGATGATGAATTTGGGAAATAGAAATACGCCACATAACAGGCGTTTGGCTCAATGGCGGATGACGTGGTTAAATGAATATTCTAACACGCATCAACTTTTGTGGTGTAATGACAGTTTTGTGCTCCGAAATCCGCCACTGCGCCAATCTGCGGCACGTTGTGCACAAGTGTAAAAGACAACGACACAGCAGACAATTTGCTACTTAATAGACAGAAAAGAAAAATGGAAATTGCCAACGCACAAAACAACACATTTGCAAGCCCCGACACACAAGCCGATGCTTCAGCTTGCAAAAGAGTTGTTTTCTTGCCGACGCACCCAAGCCCACCCACCACCCTTAATAACTCGTTGACAAGAATTGAAATAAATAAATAGAATTACGGACATAAATCTGTAATTTAGCGACTTAAATTTTTGAGATATTAAATGACGACAAAAACAGAAACAAAACAGTTTCAATATGAAATACAAAGCTATCAGGAGGACTGTGTCACAAACATTATCAGTCTTTTTGAAAGTCTTCGCCAGAAAGCAAACTTTAAAGAGGTGTTGACAGC
>JAAYLC010000090.1 GCA_012522045.1 Bacteroidota bacterium | reverse complement strand
CCACTGTACCGGAACATTTTCCAACTTTTGAGAAATTCCTATCAACAACTCAAAAGGAAGAGGTTCATACTCCTCATGATAAGGTTTTAGTTGCGTTCCTATATTTCTACCAACAACAGCAAGATGTAAATTATTTTCCGGGTTTCTGTAAAATACTCCCAAATCAAGTGCAGCTCCCCAAGAAGAATACTGTTCAAGTTGTGAGGAAATCATTTTTACATTTGCTCCGAGCTGGATGTTTGTATTGGGAATTTTTCGGGCATATCCTACTGAAACTGCAACTTCTCCTCCTGAAAAACTATTTGTATAATTTCCGGTTTCGTCGTAGCCGTCAAAAGTTCCATAATTTAAATACGTAACTCCGGCGTGAAGGATATGGAGACTGTCGCTAATATTGCGTGCGTATGCAACGGTTCCGTAATTCACATCGCCAATATAATTCGTATAATTTAGTGAAAGCTGATTGTCCATTTCAATATTGATACTGGCAGGATTCCAAATTCCCTGTATCGGATCATAATCAGCATTGGTAACAACCTTTCCACCCAATGCAGCCATTCTGGGATTGTTGACAAGATTTAGAAACTGATACGTTGCTTTTCCCCCAATTTGAGCTGAAGCAAAAACAGAAAATAATAAAAAACCGAAAAAAATGATACTGCGCATAGTGGCGAATAGGCTATCCGTAATTTATTAAAAATACAAAAGTAACTTATATTTACTTTGTATAATTCTTTTCAGCAATTTAAGATTAAAAAAATAAATGGAAAAACAACTCTTGAATAAGTATGTTTTTCCATTTATTAATTTGTGCTTTTATGATTTACTCGATTTTTATCGGATCTTTCACCGGCTCGTCTGTCATTGCAATTTTAACAGCTTCTTTCATCGTTCTGACATAATGAAATTTCAATCCTTTTAAATATTCGGGATTTATCTCTTGAATGTCTTTTTTGTTATCTTCACTTAACATGATTTCCTTAATGTGCGCACGCTTTGCCGCTAATATTTTTTCTTTAATTCCACCTACCGGCAGTACTTTTCCTCGCAATGTTATTTCCCCTGTCATAGCAATCCCTTTTTTCACTTTATTTTGGGTAAAAAGAGACATCAATGAAATGAACATGGTAATTCCCGCACTGGGACCGTCCTTTGGCGTAGCGCCTTCCGGAACGTGGATATGCACATTGTATTTAGAAAAAACATCGGGATTGATATTGAAAAGCTCTGCATTTGATTTTAAATATTCCAAGGCAATTGTAGCAGATTCTTTCATTACTTTTCCTAAGTTTCCGGTCATATTCAGTTCTCCTTTCCCTTTTGAAATTGCAGATTCAATGAAAAGGATGTCCCCTCCTACGCTTGTCCAAGCCAAACCGGTAACCACACCGGCTACGTCATTATTTTCATATTTACTGCGTTCCATTTTGGGAGGTCCTAAAATTTCCAATAAAGCTTTTGCAGAAATTTTTGGTTCATACTCCTCTTCCATAGCCGTTTTCATGGCAGCATACCGCACCACTTTGGCTATTTGTTTTTCCAATGCACGCACCCCGCTTTCGCGTGTGTATCCTTCGATAATTTTTTCCAATTGGCGTTTTGGAATTTGAACTGCTTTATTCGGCAAACCGTGCTCTTCCAATTGCTTAGGTAAAAGATGACGTCGTGCAATCTCTACTTTTTCTTCAGTAGTGTAACCGTTTACATGAATAATTTCCATTCGGTCGAGAAGTGCCGGCTGAATGGTACTCAAACTGTTAGAAGTGGCGATAAACATCACTCTGGACAAGTCATACCCAAGTTCGAGGAAGTTGTCGTAGAACGAATTGTTTTGTTCCGGATCTAAAACTTCTAACATTGCAGAAGAAGGATCCCCTTGATGACTGACAGAAATTTTGTCAATTTCATCTAATACAAAAACGGGATTGCTCTTTCCTGCTTTTTTAATGTTCTGAACAATTCGTCCGGGCATTGCTCCGATGTATGTTTTTCTGTGTCCACGGATTTCTGCTTCATCGCGAAGACCTCCCAATGACATTCTCACATATTTTCTGCCCAATGCTTCTGCGACGGATTTTCCTAAAGAGGTTTTTCCAACTCCCGGCGGTCCGTACAGACATAAAATAGGAGATTTCATGTCATTTCGAAGTTTCAAAACCGCCAGATATTCGATAATACGCTTCTTTACATCATCCAATCCGTAATGATCTCTATCAAGAATACGACGTGCACGTTTTAAATCAAACTTATCTTTACTGTACTCATTCCAAGGCAATTCTAAAAGTAAATCGAGATAATTTCGTTGAATGCTGTACTCTGCAACTTGAGGATTCATGCGTTGCATTTTCTGTAATTCTTTTTCGAAATGTGTTGAGACTTCTTTACTCCATTTTTTCTTTTTGCTTCGCTCGCGCATCTCCTCTATTTCGGCATCCATTGTTCCACCGAGTTCTTCTTGAATCGTGCGCATTTGCTGTTGAAGAAAATATTCGCGTTGTTGTTGGCTAATGTCGCTGTGAACTTTAGATTGAATATCGTTGCGCAATGTCAATTTTTGAATTTCAATATGCATATAACGCAAAGCTTCGAGCGCACGTTCTCTTAAATCGTTAATTTCAAGTAATTTTTGCTTCTCTTCAACTGAAATATTCAAGTTTGAAGCGACGAAGTTCACCAGAAAATTATTGCTCTCAATATTTTTTATGGCAAATGCGGCTTCAGACGGCAAATTGGGACTTTCTTTAATTATTTCTAAAGCAAGCTCTTTGATATTCTCTACAATGGCCGCAAATTCTTCATTATGATTTGCGGGTCTTGCCTCTTCTACTTCGCGAATAGTTGCCTTGATATAAGGTGTAGTTTCAACAATTTCTGAAATTTCAAATCTTTTTTTACCCTGAATAATAACCGTAGTGTTTCCGTCGGGCATTTTTAAAACCCGTAGAATCTGAGCCACCGTTCCTAATTTATTGATGTCATCCGGTGTGGGTTCCTCGTCTTGTTCATTTTTTTGTGAAACAACCCCGATAATTTTATTTCCTTTATTGGTTTCATTTATTAAACGAATGGATTTGTCTCTACCTGCTGTAATAGGGATAACAACTCCGGGAAATAATACGGTATTTCGGAGCGGAAGGATGGGGAGTATTTCAGGTAGATTTTCTTTTTCCATAGCATCTTCATCTTCCATAGACATCAACGGAATAAATTCCGCATCTTCATTTAATTCCTGAAATGACAAATTGTCTAAGGTTCTAAATTTTGGTTTACTCATAGTTATATTTAAGTCAATGTGTCATTTTAAACATAGACACACTGGTGATATTTATTGATTAATAATCTTTTTCTTAAGCACTCCCTAATAGTTCAAGAGTTATGCCAGTTCGATTTTGAGTGAAATTATATCCAGCAAAATGACAAAAAACCGGTATTTGAGAAAATACCGGTTTTTTAAATGCAGTTTAATATGTGGCAAAAACTACATTATGGCAATATGATATTAAATGTTCCGTCAGTAATTTCGTAAACAGTTTCGTCCTGTCCTGTCCTATCGGTAGCTGTAAATTCAAAAGTACCTTCGACGATTCCGGTTTGTCTATCAAGTTCGGTAACTGTAAAAGTGCCTTCTAAAGAATAATATGAAATTGTGGTGTTAACTATAGGAGTATAAATTCCCATAACCTCATTTCCTACTTGAACTTCGTTAGTCATCGTATACGTTCCGACGCGGATGGTTTCAGGAAATTGAATAGTTAATTCTTGATCATCGACATTGGTTTTCATTCGTACTACCGGATATTGATTTACTACATCTTTTTCCAACACAACAGCATTTGGATTGTAGTCTACACCGTCAACTTTAGCTGATAAGATGTTGTTTCCTCCGTGCACGCCTTCAAAATAAATCGTGAAAGTGCCATTTGTGATGTTAACTTCGTCATTTGTTCTGTCTAAAGGATCATTAGCGGTAAATTTAAATGTTGCTGTGAGGAATCCTTCTTCCAGGTTGACTTGAGTAATTGTTAGTTCTCCCGGATTCGATGACAAACCGACACCATTCAACGCACGGTAAATTCCAATAAGTTTTGTACCGTCTGACATATTTACCATTTCGTGTGTACCTAGTCCTAAATTACGAGGCACATCGATACGAATCATCTCTCTTAGTGAAAAAGCTTCTATTTTAAACATGGAGACACCTCCAACTGTGGTTTCTGAAAGCAAGACACGATGGGGATTAAAGTTTGTTCCGTCAATTCTTGCCATAAACTCGTGTTCAGGTTCAGGCTCAATAGGATCCCCTCCGATTCCACCGGTTACTTCCACTAAATTTGTTAATTGAAATCCGCCATCGGTGACATTTATATCTTCAGTTTGGGGCATTCCGTCATCTCCCATCACAGGCATTCCGTTGTCATTTAATAAGAAACGAACGGCTTTAAAGTTAAATTTCCCGGATACCAAACTGTCTTCAGGATTTAAAACATCAATGGTGATTTCTCCTTCAATCGATACATATGGTAGTGTTCCACCTCCATCTTGATAGGTAGCTGTTGTATTTGCTTCAGAAAGGGGAAAAGTTCCTTCGGTGGGGTTGGCAACTATAATGCGAATTTCTTCACCATTGGCTTTAGTTCCTGCCAAAACCAATTTCGCCGAGTCCAAAACTGCCTCTGTTTCGGAAGCGAGAAAAGTTGAACCATTTATTTTTGCACGAAATTCTCCGTCTGAAATCGGAAGATCAAAACCGGAGGTTGAATCATCATCTTTCTCACACGACACGAATTGAATTGCAAGAAAGGAAAGAATTAATACGCTAAGAATGTTTGTAATTTTCATAAATTAATTTTTGCAGCAGGAGCAAACTTAGTAAAAAATGTTTATTATATATTACTTTTTTGGACTCTTAATAGCAATAAAAGTCCGATTATAAAAAAAAGTGCAAGAAACAGTATCGAATTTCTCATACTCCCTGTAACTTGGTCAATAAAACCATAGAGCGACATTCCTATTACAATCCCGATTTTTTCGGTGACATCATAAAAACTAAAATAGGATGTAGTTTCTTTAGTTTCAGGAAGAAATTTTGAATACGTTGATCGAGACAGGGATTGAATCCCTCCCATCACCAATCCGACAACACCGGCAACTATGTAAAAATGTATGGGAGTATAAATAAAGTAAGCAACCGTACAAATGGCAACCCATACTCCATTAATGAAAATAAGAACCGGAATATTTCCAAATTTGTCAGATAATTTTGCCGTACCTACAGCACCGCCGATAGCCACAATTTGAATTAATAAAATACTTACGATTAATCCCATGGTTTGTTCTTCACTACTACTCCATTGTATTTCCTGTTCCCCAAAATAAGTGGCAACCAACATGACGGTTTGTACCGCCAGACTGTATATAAAAAACGCACTTAAATACCGTTTTAAAAGCAAACTTTTTGCGACAGACGCACCTACTGCTTTTAGTTCTCTAAATCCGTTGAATAGAATTCTTCGTGAAGGTTTGTGGCATTTTTTATTTCCTTTGGGTAAATAGTAAAATGCATATTGACTAAAAAGAATCCACCACACGCCGACCGATACAAATGACCAGCGCATTGCTACAAGGGCGTCAGAAAACCCGAAAACTTCCGGATTCATTATCATATAAAGATTAAATAGCAATAATATGACACTACCTATATATCCGTATGCATACCCTTTTGCACTTAACGTATCTTGTTGTTCCGGATAAGCGATATCGGGAAGATAGGAATTATAAAAAACCAAACTTCCCCAAAAACCGATGAGACCTAAAAAATAGAGCAGCAAGCTGAAATAAATTGCATCCAAACTAAAAAAATACATCCCCATGGTTGAAAATCCTCCGAGATAACAGAAGAATTTCATGAATATTTTCTTATTTCCGCGATAATCCGAAATTCCGGAAAGTAAAGGCGAAATGAATGCCACCACCAAAAAAGCTGCAGCAGTGGTATAACTGATTAAAGGTGTGCTACGAATACTCCCACCAAAAACTTCAATATTTTCAATTTGCGCGACACGAAACAATCCTTGGTAAAAAATAGGAAAAATTGCAGAAGCAATTACCAAGCTGTAAACAGAATTTGCCCAATCGTAGAAAGCCCAAGCCGTGGTGAGTTTTTTGTGTCCTTTGGGATAAATTCGCATAAAGTTGAATGTAAAAAGGAAGTATAAAAAACTCTAAAGATAGGTTAGATAATTTATTTTTTAAAACTTGTAGTACCGAATTTTCTCGCTTCTTCTTTTACACTTGGTACCAAATCTTTAATATTTTTAATTCGAGTATTGCTGTTTGGGTGCGTACTTAAAAATTCCGGTGGCGAACTTGTTTGAGCAGCCTGCATCCGTTCCCAAAGGTGGGCAGCTTCCATGGGTTCGTAACCTGCAATAGCCATTAAAAGCAATCCTATTTGGTCTGCTTCAGTTTCATGCGAACGACTAAACGGAAGCATGACTCCTACATTTGACCCAACTCCATATGCAAGGTTAAATAACTCTTGATTTTCCGGGTTATCTGCCAAAGCCAAATTTCCGACTACTGCTCCTAATTGCTGAATTTGGTCGGCACTCATTCGTTGTTGTCCGTGATTTGCAAGCGCATGAGCTACTTCATGTCCCATTATCGCTGCCAATCCGGCTTCCGATTTTGCGATGGGAAGAATTCCCGTGTAAACAACTATTTTACCGCCGGGCATACACCACGCATTGATTTGTGAATCTTCGACCAAATTAAATTCCCATTTATAATCTTTTAAATAGCCTTCATATCCGTTGGCTCTTAAATATTTTTCGGCGGCATTGGCAATTTTTCTCCCCACCTCTTTTACTTCTTTTGATTTTGCCGTGTTGTTTACAACCTTGTTTTCTGATAAAAACTGGTTATAATATTGAAAAGACATGGGAAACAATTCCGCATTTGAAACAAGTGCTAAGGTACGCTTACCTGTAAAAGGGTTTGTAGCACAACCTATTACTATAAGAATAAATCCGGTTATGAGAATTAAATTTCTGATTTTCATTTTCGGCTATTTTTTTTTTGAAAATTAAAGATATAAACCAATTCGTCCTATTAAAATTATTAAAAAATTTTATAGGCATCGATTTTTAAACTTTTTTTAATAGGTTTCGTTTTAAAATCATTTACTTTTAAAATTCTCAAAAATAGATGGAACAACTTTTGTTGTTAGATTTCTAAAAAATAAGATTATGAAAAAAATAGCGCTTTTATTATTGCTGTCAACTGTAACTTTAATCGGTTGTAAAGGGGAACGCGGCCCAAAAGGAGATCCCGGCGGTTTGGTATATGCTCAAGTTTTTGAAACCAATGTGAGAAATTTTCACTACGATGCACAAAAAAATCAACTCTTCACCGATTTCTACAGTTATCCTTTTACCGTTTATGAAAGTGATGTGGTTTTAGTCTACCGTTATGAAGGACAAACTGATATTGGAAGTGGTGAAGTTGCCGATGTTTGGACGAAATTGCCCAACACCATTTTTTACTCCGATGGCACCGGGGATTTATTTCAATACAAT
>JAAYLC010000057.1 GCA_012522045.1 Bacteroidota bacterium | reverse complement strand
TACCGAGAATACCTTGAGGGTGCCAGCATGCTGAAAATCAAGCGCGGCCTTGAAGCAGACGGCATTCTTAATGGTGCCGGGAATGAAAAATGGCATACCAGCAACATCAACCAGATTTTGCGAAATGAAAAGTATATCGGCGATGCTCTACTGCAAAAAACATATACCACGGACTTCCTCACGAAAACACGAGTAAAGAACCATGGTATCGTTCCGCAGTATTATGTAGAAAACAGCCACGAGGCAATCATCCCGCGTGAAATTTTCATGCAGGTGCAGGAAGAACTTATCCGTCGCCGCATCGTCCACACCAGCCCGAATGGTAAAAATCGAACCTTCAGCAGCACGCACTGCTTTTCAAACATGATCATCTGTGGTGGCTGCGGTGAGTTTTACCGCAGGATTCACTGGAACAACCGTGGTAAAAAGTCGATTGTTTGGCGCTGCATCAGCAGGCTTGAAAATACCGGACTATACTGCGATGCACGAACGGTGCTTGAAAGTACAATCGAACAAGTACTGGTCACCGCCATTAATATGACACTCTGCGGAAAGGATGATTTCCTCGCCACCCTACAGAATAATATTGAGACTGTCGTAATCCAAGAGAACGACCAGACCTTGTCCGACATCGACACGCAACTCCAAGAGCTGCAAATTGAACTGCTGAAACTGGCCAGCTCCAAGGTCGACTATGAGAAAATTGGCGATGAAATTTACCGTCTACGTGAGGAAAAGCAGAAGCTTCAGCTGAAAAGCGCCGGACGGGATGAGGTGAAAAAACGGATTTCTGATATGAGTACATTCCTACAGGAACAGCCCACCACCTTGACCGAATATGATGAACCGCTTGTTCGTCGGTTAATTGAAAAAGTCACCATTTACGAGGACAGATTCACCGTTGAATTCAAATCTGGCTTGACGGTGGAAATTACTCAATAGACTAAAGACATAATAAAACCCTTTGGGCCTTTGATGGTCGAAAGGGTTGTTTCTCTGTTGGTGATCTTTTCAATTATTCTTTTACTACGTCAACATCGATAATTTCAACATCATCTGCGGTAATTTCTAAATCACAATCATCATTATAGTTTGGATTACTTAGCATAGTATCCTGCAGAGATAGCTTCAATCTGTCGCAACATGGCTTAAACGAAAAAAAAGTAATTCCCCCGCCAATAACACCACCAACAACAGGTATGGACTTTTTGAAAAATCCTGCAAAAACATCTTTTGTCATCTTAACACCAAACCACTTGCTTACGCTTTTTACAATGGGGTAGATAGTTCCTTTGGTCAAGGCCTTATTCATTAATTGCCTCTCAACACCTTTCCCAAATGCTTTAGCCATTGCCTTGATCGCATTATTGACACCAGCAACACCATACATAACGCCCATGCAAATAATAAGCATGTTCATTGTTTCTGAATCAATGACATCGCCTTGTTCTTTTGTGTTGATTTCTCGAAAGCCATAAAAATACAGCAGTTTCTGTATTACACGAAGCATGGAACCATAGTATTGAGCCAGATCGGCCGGTATTGTTGCTAGCAGAGCCACTCCGCCTGGAGCGCCCAATGCCGCTGATATCCCGGATACACAATTACGTTCATATTTAATAACTTCATTTGCAATCTTATCTATGTCTTCTAACTTTATCTTAGCATGAAGCGGGTTAAACTGCACTGCATCATCAATAACTTCTTGAGGGTAATACTTAAATAATTCCTTTCTTAAAAATGCCTCACGATTAATTTTTATTCCCGGAATATTTAAACCCATGATGATTACATCTTCAATGCCGATTTGCCCATCGCCATTTTGGTCAACTGCTTGAAATACTGCTTCTTTTGACTTTACAACAGAGCTCACAGTCTTCTTGACCACAACTGCAGCAGTCTTACCTGTAGCGTCAGCCATTTTTGAAATTCCTTGCCCAGCAGCTTGTGCTATACCTAACACTTTCTTCTTAGACTCAGTTGTAGATTCATTCCATGATGCTTCTCCGTTATCTTTTTTCATAGTGACTATCCTCCTCAAATTTTTGGTTGACGATTTATATCAAGTCTATAATAGCGCTTGTAAATTCCGCGTATTTCTCTGACATCTATCCTATAGCCAACATCCAATCTGCTCACTCAACCCCAGCAAATATCAAAAACATCTAAATCGACCACTCACTAAGCCCTAAAAACTCAAAACATCTAAATCGGCCACGCGCCAAGTCCCGACATCTAAATCGCTCTGTCACAAGGTTTTTTAGCTGTTTCGACCTGTTCTCACAAAGTAAAAATCAGGCAATTTACGTGCAGTGTTTTTTGAGATTGAACCTCGAAATGCCCTTATATCAAGGCCTTTTTTACACTTGATTTTTTGCCCTTGACATCAATACTACCGTCTCAACGTGGAACGATAGCATCAGGTTGATGTCTGGTATGTATTTTTCGTTTTGTCCGTTCTCGGGAACAAGTCAATAGTGGTTTTTATGGGGGTGTTCTGTTCGAGGGAATAGGTCAATGGTTTTTGTCCGTTCGGGGGAACAAGTCGATACATGGGGTTTACTTCCTGTCATCTCCGGTGGTAAAGGTAATATCTATTGATAAAATGCACCGCCCCAAAGCAAATCGTTAAAAGATGCACCGCTTTTGCACACCCCTCGTTTGGAAG
>JAAYLC010000052.1 GCA_012522045.1 Bacteroidota bacterium | reverse complement strand
TTCTTTCTCCCTTGCGATTTCGGTGGCCGAGCGAAGTTTGTTAAAACTTTCCTCGTAGCCAAGGATTGTCTTTCTGTTGATGTCCTTGCCGAATATCTTTCCAATCTTTTCGGCAGCATCCTTGATGGCGTAACTCTCTGCTGCGGGTGCGGCTAACATCACCGCGTTGTCCTTGATGGCGTTGAAGTCCGTTGCCCCTGCCCCACGGTCTGTCTGCATGGGAGAAGCACCTACCCCGTCCTGCCACTTCCACCCTTGGGTGATGTAAGGGTCAAAATAATGAAGTCTTACGCATACCACAACGGAGTTGGCAACCACGGCAACGCTTTTAATTTCTACGTGCCAGTCGTAGAATATACGGCTCAAAAGCCACTCCACCCTCTCTATGGGAAGGTACTTCACCTTTGAGGCCATAGGGTGCGTCATCAGCCAGTCATCGGGGGGAGGGTTGTTCAGCAGGACACTTAAGCCTGCTTTTTTCAGGGTCATCTCCTTGTCCTCAATCAAGTCTGTGAGGGAAGGCATTTCTCTTTTTACTAAACTTTCACTCATTGATTTTCGTTTTTAAAATGTTATTTAAAATGTCAAATTGTTCCTTGTTTATGTTTCCGTTGCGAAGCCACGCTTTTACGGCTCCCTGGTACGCCCCAAGGTCGTGAGCATAGTCAAATATCTTTGCCCACAGGCGGTCAATCAAACTGTAAAGGGTTTCAAATGATTTTTCCATTTTCGTGTGTTTTAAGGATTAACGTAATCTTTTTCGTTATGCGCAATTAGCGTACTAGCACCGAATATTCTTCTCCGACATATCTTCCGCTTATTCTAAATTTTACACCTTTAGGTAAATATTGTTTTCGCAAATGTCTTACAAGTGCCTTTGTGCTTTTAATGTGTGCCGTATTTGTGTTATGTGGGTAAAAATCATCCCAACCAACCCAAGTTTTTGTTTCTGAGTTGTACCAAAAATTATCTTCACATTGCAACAACCAACTCATTTTTCCACCAATAGGTTTTCTAAACATCTTCTTTTTAAATGGAAATTTGCAATTATCACCATTTGTAATAACTATTTTTCTATTTTTAACATAGCCTTCTGGTACTGCACTTAAATTGCTTAATTTTTGATATTCTTCAAAGTGTTTTCCGTAAACATCTTTCATTCGTTCAATTACAAACTGGCTTTTGCAATTTTGAATTAAGTAAATATCAAGCCATTTAGGGGTATTCATAATTGGAATTTCCCCATTATCAAAATCCTCCTTTTCATAACTCCACACCCAATCACCTACACATTCTGTATGTCCATCAAAGAAAGTAATAACTTGCTTGTCTGCCCAGATTTTAAACTTTTTATATTCTTCATAATTATCTGTGTATGTTTTGTCAATTCCTGCCATAATAATTTTTTCGGCTAAGGTAATGCTTTATTCAAGTTTTGTCAAGTATTTACTTTTTATTTAACATTCTTTATGATTTCTTTTTGCAGGAACGACATTATCTTTGCAAAGTATGGAAACAATAGGAGATATTCCCCCGAAAGAACGCTACTTGTGGATTTACGAAGATAG
>JAAYLC010000035.1 GCA_012522045.1 Bacteroidota bacterium | reverse complement strand
TTAATTAGGATTTAAAAATAGGCAAATATTTTAAATATAAGCCCTTGAATTAAGCAACTGTAGCAAATTTGTATTTTAACTTTAGGATAATCATAGGTTTCCCAAAACGCTTAAAATAGCTTCTCATAGCAGGGAGACAGCTTGCTCCTGCATGTATTCCACGACCTCAAAATCTCGTTTTTAAACCATCCGAATTTCTGGATTTTCTACCGGAACTTAAAAATAAGCATCGCTTAAATCGCTTCTATGAATGCCGATTTTTTTGATTTTTGAGGATTGGTGGCGGAAAATCAAGGGTTGCGCAACGGTTACCTTTGTTACCTGCTGGCTTTTTTTATTTCCGTTGTTTGGTCAGTTGTACTTTTTGTTTGTAATTCAATTGAGAAAGGTACTAAATCCATTTTAAGGTTCATTTCCATTTCCAAAAAGTATTTAGTAAAAAATTGTTTTTCAATATCGTATTGGATTTTTCCGTTTCCGTTTCCGCTCAATTTTATTTCATAATCTTCGATTTCCGTTTTTAATATATAAATTTGGTCAAGATCAAAATGCCCTATTCCGTTATTTACTTTAGTTAAAGTATATGTTGAATTAATTTCCATTTCAATTACTACATTTCCAATTGGTATTGACATTGGGCTATTTTGTTTAAAACTTTCGCCAACTTTAATTTTTCTGGTTGGATATTCAGCTTGGTTTAACATTGATTCCATAGCCGTCATTAACATCATCTTTTTCTCATTATCCATTGTCGTTGAAAAAATGGAATCAATTTTAACTTTTTGATTTACAGATTTACCAAAGAATTTAGTTCCGCTTACTAAAGTAGGATTATTAGATTCCAATAATTCAATATTAATTGGAAACTCATTTCCTTCAAGACTTCCAGTTCTAGAAATACTTTTAAGTAGTACAGTGTCTTTTGTGATAGTTGGATTCTCAACACCATTATTCTTCAAAGATTGTAACATCTCGTCAGTGGCTATGTAATTTATTATATTTTCAGACATCTGTTTTTGAGACAATGTGTAGTCGTGGTTTGGTAAATGACCAACTTTAAAATCAATTTCCTCTTGACCATTACAAGAAATGGTAATGATTGCTAAAATAAGTAGTAATATTTTTCTCATAGTTTCTTTTAAGCTTGCAGGTAACGTTTAGTATAAAAGAAGTAGGGCTGAAAATAAACAATTACCTTTCGGATTATCCACAAGCCAAATCTTTTGCATTTTGTTTTATATTTTAGTTCTAAAAGCCAAATCAAAAGATTTGGCGACCTTGCAAATAAGCCTGAAACATTGGGTTTAGCACTTACTTGCCCTATTTTTTTTATACAGTGTTAACGGTAGTTTTTAATCTGTGTATAAGCTTCTGAAGTGTTCGATAATTTCCTGCATTATCAGGTAAATATTTCAGGTTCTTATTTTCAATTTGGATTAAAATGTTTTCATTGATTTTCTTAATTGTTATCATCGAATCTATGATCTTTCTGTCTATTTGTAATATGATTGAGTTTTCTGATTTTTCAATAATTTTTATTTTAACGAAAGGATTTTTAATAATATCATCAATTTTATTCCAAATCTCTATATTATTTTCCAAGCTCACTTTATGTCGTGATTCGAGAAAATCCGTCATATTAATTTCGTTATGTTTTTCATAATCAAATAGATTCCAGAAAACAATTCCAAAAGAAATTACAAATCCCCATATAACTCCGAAAATCCAATTATTTAAGTCGAATCCGTTCGCTAAAAACCAAATTCCAAATCCTATAGGAAATAATAAAATCGTCTTTGATATGAATTTCATCATCTTATTCTTCATTTCATCAAATTACCGTTAACGTCAGTTCGTCTAAAAACCTTTTTGAGTTTGATTAGGATTTAAAAATAGGCAAATATTTTAAACCTAAGCCCTTGGATTAAGCAACTGTAGTAAATTTGTATTTAATTAGGATAATCATAGGTTTCCCAAAACGCTTAAAATAGCTTCTCAGAGCAGGGAGACAGCTTGCTCCGGCATATCTTCCACGACCTCAAAAGCTCGTTTTTAAGCCACCCAAATTTTGTGATTTTGTACCGGAACTGAAAAATAAGCATCGCTTAAATCGCTTCTATGAATGCCGATTTTTTTGATTTTTGAGGATTGGTGGCGGAAAATCAAGGGTTGTGCAACGGTTACCAATGTTGGCAATTGGCGTTTTTCAAAATTCAATAATATATGTCTGTATAGATTTTAGGAGTGTCCCCTTAAAGCCTTTGAACTTATACACATTACAAAACGCAAATTTTAAATCATCTGATGTAACCACAGTTCCATTTGCAGAAGCTTCGTTTCCATGGGTTATAATGGCATCTATGACAAGTTCTTTCACATTCCACAACGGGCTATCCAATATTCTTTTTTCAAATTCCTCCTTATTGGTAATCGTATGGTTCCCAACAATTTCCCAATGGATATTGTCTGTGATGTTTTCTATTACAAAGTTGCTATCGCTATTAGCTAAAGCAACGTGAAACTGTTTTAGAAATTCCTTCCTTGGAGCATTACCACAATCTGCTTCTACTGTGACTTTTACCATAATCTATAAAGAAAAAGTTTGATGAATATTGCTCTGTTGTATGTTTTGTTTTTTTAAATGCGGTGGGTGAGATGTTGAAGTGCAAAGTAAACTGGCGTGAAAAAGCAGCCAAATCGTTAAAACCGCATTCGAATGCAGTTTCGGTTTTCTTAGCCTTTGGCTTTAATCGCAATAGATAATTTGCGCGCTCTAATCTGATTCTTTGAATAAATTTAAAAGGTGTTTCGCCTACCAAGGCACTAAATATTCTTGAAAAATGAAATTTTGAGAAATGGGATACCTTGGTCAAGTCGTCAAGGTTTAGTTGAGCATCAATGTTTTCGTCTATATAATCAAAACCTTTATTGAGCCGTTCTATATAATGGATTTTATTTTTTTCATTAGGATTCATTTTAGTTGAGCTTGTTTAGCTTGTTGCCAACGTCAGTTCGTCTAAAAACCCTTTATGGGTTTAATTAGGATTTAAAAATAGGCAAATATTTTAAATATAAGCCCTTGAATTAAGCAACTGTAGCAAATTTGTATTTAATTAGGATAATCATAGGTTTCCCAAAACGCTTAAAATAGCTTCTCAGAGCATGGAGACAGCTTGCTCCGGCATATCTTCCACGACTTCAAAAGCTCGTTTTTAAGCCATCCGAATTTCTGGATTTTGTATCGGAACTGAAAAATAAGCATCGCTTAAATCGCTTCTATGAATGCCGATTTTTTTAATTTTTGAGGATTGGTGGCAAAAAATCA
>JAAYLC010000010.1 GCA_012522045.1 Bacteroidota bacterium | reverse complement strand
GAAACTCTACCCCAACACCTTGCCGGGTCTGCTCTTCAATCCCATCCTTATCTGGCTGCTGCTGGCTGTGTTTGTCGCCATGGAGCACCTCTTGCAACGTTACCTGGTGAAAACCGTACCACCCAATGAATACATTACTTTTACCTCGGATCGCAAAAAAGTCACTCTACGGATTGATTCCATGCTGCTGGTAGAATCATGCGATGCCGAGGTCTGGATACGTACCGAAAGCCAAACGGACTACCGTACCAAGGTGAAAATCTCGCAATGGGAATCGGTTTTGGACGAACGCTTTATCAGGGTCCACCGCTCCTTCCTGATCAATGTGAACCACATCACACACTCCACCGCCAACCAGGTAACAGTTGGGCCTTATACCATAGAAGTTTCCAGAAAGTATAAGGACGATTTCAAGAAATGGACTCAAAAGGCGTAATAAGGGGTTATTCTGTCTTGAAGCTTGAAGATCTAAAAATCTAAATTCCTTTCGTATTCACTTTCTGGTTCTTGTTCTAAAAACATTTGCAATTGATTGTCATTTTCAAATCCTCTTAGTTTTTTTCTGTAAGTGCCATATATTAAGGGATTCTCAATTTCAAGCTTTCGTTTTTTTGACATTTCCAAAAAAAATTCTTCTTTATCAATTCCAAGAAATTTTCTGTTTGCCAGATTGGCTGCTATTCCAGTAGTACTGCTTCCCGCAAAAGGATCTAGAATCCAAGCACTTTTCTCTGTTGATGCTAATATTATTCGTGTTAGCAATGCCAAAGGCTTTTGTGTAGGGTGCTTTCCGCAAGATTTTTCCCATGGGGCAATAGCCGGCAAATTCCAAACATCTTTCATTTGAGTACCACCATTTATAGTTTTCATCAATTCATAATTATAAAAATGAGTTGATTTCTTGCTTTTTCGTGCCCAAATAATAAACTCTGTAGAATGGGTGAAATATCGACAAGAAAGGTTTGGAGGAGGATTTGTCTTTGCCCATGTAATACAATTTAGAATTTTATATTCTAATGTAGTAAGCATGTGGGCAACAGAGAAAATATTATGAAATGTTCCGCTTATCCAGATAGTTCCGTTTTCAGTTAAATGTTCTCTACAGGCTTTCAGCCAATTAAAATTAAATTCATTATCCTTTTCAAATCCATTAGAACGATCCCATTCTCCTTTATTTACACTAACCATTTTGCCACTTTGCACAGAAATTCCATCATTTGAAAGAAAATACGGAGGATCGGCAAATATCATATCAAATTTAAAATCAAACTGATTTAGAAGTTCTATACAATCGCCTTTTACAAGAGTAAAAGCTTTATCACTAGATTTAAAGAAAGGAATAATCGCCACGGTCATCTATTTAAATAAAAATCTTTCACACCATCATAATATCCTTGAGCATAAGCAGCGTGAGGGCTCTTATGTCTTTGTTCTTTTGCTTGACTTTCTTCTAAGGAATTAAACAAAGCGGTCAAATTAATATGTTCGCTAAGATTATAACCATCTCTGTAACCTAGTTCATATGCACAAGCTGCACACTTATGACGTCCTTTCCCGCCTTGATCCACAGGTAAACCTGCCATAATAGTTTGAATTTCTGAATGATCTTTTGAACATGCCATAATTAATGAATTCCTAAAAAGTTAATACTATTTCATGCTTGATCTTCTTAATAAAAGACTCAAGGTTAGCAAGATTGTATATGCT